>JBKPRM010000027.1:0-8015 GCA_046734555.1 Actinomycetota bacterium
GAGGAAGTCGGTCGTGCCCCAGCCGAGGGCGGCGAGGAGCCCGTAGATCACGCTGGCCGTTTCGCCTCTGCCAGCGCGTCGACGGCGACGGCGCCGTGGGCGCCGACCAGCAACGGGTTCGCCTCCAACGAGGCGATGCGATCGCGGAGGTCGTGGGCAGCCCGCGCGATCGAGGCGACCGCCTTGGCGAGCGCGCCGAGATCGTGCTGGTCTGCGTCGAGGCCGCACCGCTCCGCTTGCGTCAGCACGTACGCCTTCGCTTGTGCGGTGGTCAGGGGCGCCGCGACGAATGTCGCGGCGCCGGCTTCCGCGAGAGCCCCGCCGGGCCTGATCGTGACGGTCGCGCCGAACTGCTCGTCGACGATCGCCCCGACCAAGACCTCGTGGCCGTGCACCATCTCCTGCACGAGCACCTTCGGCGACTTCGCCCCGGCGCGCGAGGCCGCCGCGAGGACCTCCGCGGCGGCGACCTCCACCTGGGCCGCGCCGCGAACGCCAAGCCGAACGCCACCGAGCTTCGCCTTGTGCGGGAGCTCAGGCGCGAGCGCTTTCACGGCGACGGCGCTTCGGATCTTCGCGGCAGCGCTCGCGGCGGCGGCCGGCGTCGACACGACCGCCTCCTTCGGCCTTCGGACCCCGTAGAGCTCGAGCACCGACGCAGCCGTCGCCTCGTCGACCGGACCGGCCGCCCCTCGCAGGGCGCGGCGCGCCTTCGCACGGTTCTCGTGGGGCGCGAGGTCGGGCACCGCACGGGCCCGGGTCCCTCGATACTCGAGCACGGCGGCGATCGCGTTCGCCGATGCTCGGTGCCCCTGCAGGAACGGCAGGTCCTTCCACTTCCGCGTGAACGCCTTGGCCTCATCCCCGTACGACAGCGGGCTCATGCACAGCGACACGAACGCGACGCCGGTCGAGCGCTGGAGCTCGATCGCCTTGGTGAGGACCGGGTCGGCCCACGGCGTCTCCCCTTCGAGACGAGGGGGGAACGCATCGAAGGCGACGAGGCCGATGCCCGGGTCTGCCGCGAGCGCCGCCAACGCGTCGACGAACATGCCGGTCTCGACCGCGGCTTGGCCGGTCACGTCGAGCGGGTTGTTCTGCGAGGCGAACGACGGCAGTGCCCGCTTCAGCGATTTCCTTGTCGGCCCGGCGAACGTCGGCAGCGGCAGCCCCGCGGCGCCCGCCGCCTCCGCGAACAGGGTGCACGCGCCGCCGGACTGCAGGGCCGCCGCGACGCCATCGGTGCGAAGCTTCTTCACGTGGGAGAGCAGCACCGCTGCTTCGAACATCGTGACGGGGTCCTCGACGAGGACCACGCCGTGGCCCCGGAGCCACGCGTCGCGCAGGCCCGTGTTGCCAGCGAGGGCGCCGGTGTGCGCGATGATCGAGCGGAGCGCAGCTTCGGAACGACCCTCGGGCGCGCAGATCAATACCGGCTTGCGCGCGGCGAGCAGCGCATCCAGTCCCCGCCCGATCGAGGCAACGTCGCGCATCGTCTCGACGTAGCTCGTGACGACCTTGGTCTTCGGGTCCTCGGCCGCCCACGAGAAGAGATCGCCGAGACCGAGCACCGCCTCGTTCCCGACGCCGAGGATGATCCGGAGACCCACGGCCCGGTCGGAGGCCATCTGGTTCATCGTCCAGGCGACGGTGCCCGACTGGGAGATCACGCTGATCCCGCCCTTGACGGGCTCGGCGGGCGGCGTGGTGCCGTAGGGCGCCACTTGGTCAACATAGTTGACGAACCCTTCGACGTTGGGCCCGAGCACCGGGATGCGGGTACGCAGGGCGGCCTCGCGCAGCTGCGCCTGCAGGTCGCGGCCCTCGTCACCGGCCTCCGCGAAGCCGGACGACACGACCATGATCCCGCGCACACCGCGCTCGCCGCAGTCGTCGATCATGCGCACCACGACCCGCGCCGGGACGACGAACACGACGAGGTCGACGCCGCGCGGAAGCTCGGCGATCGACGCGAGACATGGCCGCCCCCAGACCGTCTCGTATTTCGGGTTGATCGGGAACAGCTCGCCGTCGTAGCCGATGTGGCGGAGCGACCGCTCGATCTCGGGGGCCCACGAGTCGGGAGATTCGGACGCACCGACGATCGCGATCGACCGCGGCGCCAGCAGCGGCCGCAGGTCCCACCCCACGGCTACCCCTCCCCGCGGAACTTGGCGTCTCGCCAGGCGATCGCGGCCTTCAGGCCCTGCTCGGTCGTGATCCGGCGGAACTCGTCGCGCGTCGGCAGGTTGGCGGTCTCGATCATCACGTCGAGCTCGACGTTGGCCGCCATCGCCGCGCGGAACCCGGCGACGTCCCACGCGCGATTGACCGCCCGCTTCGTCGTTTGCACGACGAACGGCTCGTTCTTCGAGATCTCCTCGGCGAGCGCGAGCGTCGCGTCATCGAGCTGATCGCGCGGGACGACGCGGTTCACCAAGCCGATGCGCAGCGCTTCGTCGGCGGACACGCGATCCTCACCCGTGAACAACAGCTCCTTGGCGGCGCGGACCCCCACGACCCACGGCAGGAACATCGAGACGACCCCGGAGCCGAAGCGGACGTCGACGTAGCCGAACTTCGCGTCGTCGGCCGCGACCGCGAGGTCACAGGCGAGCATCAGGTCGGTGCCGCCCGCCAGGCAGTAGGACTGGATCGACGCGATCACTGGCTTCGCGCAGTCGAGGATCGCGAGCATGTCGTGCATCGCCGACGACAACCCTTCGTGCCACGCCTTCGCATCGAGCTCACCCTCATCGGCGTCCTCGGTCAGGTCGTAGCCGGCGCAGAACGCCCTGCCCGCCCCGCGGAGGATCACGACCGAGACGGCGTCGTCCGTGCTCGCCGCGTCGATCTGCTCGCGGAGGGCGTCGGTGAGCGGATGGTTCAGGGCGTTCAAGGCGTCCGGGCGATTCATCGTCAGTCGGCGAACCGGCCCGATGTCTTCGACGAGCACGACGGGCTCGGCGGCGTTGCTCACGGGTATCCCTCTTCCTGGTGACTCGGCCCGAGGCGAGGCCGGGATGCTAGTCGACCGCGCCGGCGGGTCGACGACTCCCAGAGGACCCCCAGAGGACCCCAGGGCAGAACCAGGGCAACCGAAGCTGCGTATCTCCATGTGGACGACGGTCACCGCACGGCATGGCGCGCACTAGGCATATCGAGGGGTGCCGCAGCGACCTTGCATAGTGCGGTCGACCTATGGTACTCAGCGCCATCAGCGCTGGGCGGGCAGGTGAGGAGACCTGCTCGTCGCACGGATAGGAGGGGGCACGATGCGGCATCCCAGGGACATCTCCCGGCGGCAGTTCCTGACCAAGGCCGGAGGTGCGGCGGTCGCGGTGCCGAGCCTGGCGGCGATCCTCGCGGCCTGCACCAAGCCGGGGTCCCCGGCCGCGGGCGGCGGGGGCGACTTCGCCAACATCCCGATCGCAACGCTCGACCAGCCCGTCGAGCTCCCGCTGACGCAGGACCCGATCCCCGCCGACACGCCGATCGAGTCGGGACCGCTCGTCCTCTTCAACTGGGCCGACTACATCTACAAGAAGGTCGTCGGTGAGTTCGAAGACCAGTTCGGCGTCAAGGTCGAGATCACGACCTTCAACAACATGGAGGAGGGCATCCAGAAGGTCGTCGCGGGCCAGGTCACGCCCGACGTGTTCGTGCCGACCCCCGGCTACCTGCGCCGGTTGGTCTCGCAGAAGCTCCTGCAGCCCCTGCAGCACGATCTCATCCCCAACCAGACGGCCAACGTCTGGCCGAGCTACTCGAACCCAGGCCCGTACTACGACCTCAACTGGCACTACACGGTCCCGTACACGATCTACACGTGGGGTGTCGCGTACCGGCGCGACCGTGTGAAAGACGCGGACGCCGCAGCGCAGGGCTGGGACATGCTCTGGAACCACGATTACGCCAGCTCGATCAGCCTGTACGACTCCTACGGCGACACGATCGCGGTGGCCATCCTGAGGGACGGCAGCCTCGACGTGAACTCCGAGGACCCCAACGTGATCGAGCAGGCGAAGGAAGCGATCTTGCAGACGATCAACGACAACCAGGCCCGTCTGACGATCAACGGCGTCTACGCCAAGCTCCCCGCCGGCGACTACACGGTCGCCGAGGCCTGGTCGGGCGACATCGTCGGTGCCAAGTGGTACCTCCCGAAGGGTGTCAGCAAGGACGTGCTCGGCTACTGGCGCCCTGAGGACGGCAAGACGATGATCGGCAACGATCTGCTCGCGATCCCGACGTCGTCGCAGAACCCGCGCCTCGCGCACGAGTTCATCAACTTCATGCTCGACAAGCAGCACGGCTACGACAACTTCGTCAACTGGAACGGGTATCAGCCACCGTTCACGTCGATCGACCCGAGCTCGCTCGTGGCGGACGGCGTGGTCACCGAGCACCTGCAGTCCGCGGTCGTGACCGAGGAGATGTTCAAGACCGACCTGACGCCGTACGAGCTGCCGCCGGACGTCGACCAGATCTGGCTCGACGCCTGGGACGAGATCAAGGCTGGTGCCTGAGATAGCGGCAACCACCGTCGAGGCCGAGGAGCCGCGGCGGCGCCGAAGGCGCCGCCGCGATACAGCCGGCGATCAGCGGACCGGCGTCTGGTACCCGCGCTGGTACTGGCCGTCGTTCGTCGCGCCCGCAGCCATCTGGCTCATCGTCCTGTTCATCCTGCCGTTCTACGTCGTGTTCGCGGTGGCGTTCGGTTCGGTCGACCAGGTGTTCCGGCTGCCGGTGCCGTACTACGCGCCGTGGTGGTGGCAGTTCAGCACCTTCAACGAGACGCTCAGCAAGTTCTATTCCGGCTCACACATCTATCTCGACCCGTTGGTGCGCACGTTCGAGTACGTGATCGCGGCGAGCCTCATCTGCCTGGTCGTCGGCTACGCCGTCGCGTACTACACCGCGCGCTACGCCACGAAGTACAAGGGCCTGATCCTGATCTTGTTGGTGTCGCCGTTCTGGATCAGCTACCTGATGCGCATCTACGCCTGGCAAGGATTGCTCGACGCCGACGGCCCGATCAACTGGTTGCTCCGCCCCGTCGGCATGGGCGAGTACCAGTTCCTGTCGGGGAAGCCCATCACCATCATCCTCGGCCTGGTCTACGGCTATATCCCGTTCATGATCCTGCCGATCTACGCGTCGCTCGACCGGATCCAGGAGAGCCTGCTCGAAGCAGGTCGCGACCTCGGGGGCAGCGGTGCATCCACGTTCTGGCGTGTCACCTTGCCGCTGTCACGCCCGGCGATCCTCGCGGGCATCGTGATCGTCACGCTGCCGATGTTCGGCGACTACTACACGAACGACCTGCTCGGCTCGACGAAGACCTCGATGTTCGGCAACCTCATCAACACGGCGAAGGAGGCATCGGGGGGATCGACCCGCGCGGCCAGCCTGGTGCTCATCCTGTCCGCCATCGTGCTGATCCCGATGCTGTATTACCTCCGCGAGACCAAGCGCCAGGCGGAGCGGGCATGAGCGTCACCGTTCCCGAGAGCAAGTCCCGCGGGGCTCGCGGCTACTTCGCGAACCCATGGCGGCGCCCACGGATCTTGCAAGCGACGACGATCGGCTACCTGTTGTGGTCGTTGCTACCGGTGGTGATCGCCGTGATCTTCTCGTTCAACGACGGCCGATCGCGCGTCGTCTTCCAGGGATTCTCGCTCCTGTGGTGGGTCCATGATCCGACAGACTCGATCCTGCACGACCCTGCGATCAAGACGGCGATGCTGCAGACGTACAAGCTGTCCCTGCTCACGGTCCTCGTCAGCGTGCCGCTCGGGACCCTGTTCGCGATCGGGATCGACCGGTGGCATGGTCGGCCGGCGCGCTCCGCGAACTTCGTGATGCTGCTGTCGTTCGTCGTGCCCGAGATCATCCTCGGCGTCTCGCTCTACATCTTGTTCACGAGCCTGTTCGCCAACAAGATCTCCCTTGGGACCAACGCGCAACTGCTCGGGTTGATCAGTTTCCAGCTGAGCTACCCGGTGATCATCGTGCGCGCGCGCCTGCTGTCGATCGGACCGGAATACGAGGAGGCCGCGATGGACCTCGGCGCGACGTCCACACAGGCGATCCGGCGCGTGCTGCTGCCCCTGCTCGCGCCGGCGATCTTCGCGAGCGTGGCCCTCGTGTTCGCCGACTGCGTCGATGACTTCGTCACGGTGCAAGCGCTGTCCGGTGCAGCCGATAGCGAGACGCTCGCCCAGAAGATCTACTCGGCGGCGCGTGCCTCTCCCACACCGGAGATCAACGCCGCCGCGACGGTCATGCTGGTCACCACGCTGCTGGTGATCGGGATCGGCTTGCTTTTGTACAAGCGGTTCAGTCAGGGCCAGGACTTCGCCGGCGCGGCCGACTTCGCGCAGCTCTAACTCGCCTGGTCTCGCGCGCGCGGGACCGATCGATGATCAGGAAGCGTCGGTCGTCGCGACGTCGAGCTCGGCGGCCTCGAGGATCGCCGTGCCGCCTTCGGGCAGCACGCGCAGCGACTCCTTCGGGAAATGCGCGACGACCGCGTCGCCGGAGTGGTAGCGCTCGACGGAACCCGTGTTCGGCGTCCACGCCTGGATCGTCTGGCCGCTCGCGAGGTGCAGGATGACCTGCAGGATCGAGCCGACGTAGACGGTCCGCTCGACGATCGCCGGGATCCGGTTCTCGCCGGTCGAGCCGTGTTGCTCGATCGAGACGCGCTCGGGGCGGATCGTGATCTTCGCGTCGCCCGCGGTGTCCGCATCGCCTTGGCCCGCAACCAGCTGGAAATCACCGAGCGTGACCTTGCACCCACCGTCGCCCACGCCAGCCGCCTTGGCCTCCATCAGGTTCGACACGCCGAGGAAGTCCGCGACGTAGGCGGTCGCGGGTGTCTCGTAGATGTCCTTGGGCGCGCCGACCTGCTCGACCCGGCCCTGCGACATCACCGCGATGCGATCCGACATCGTCAGCGCCTCTTCCTGGTCGTGGGTCACGTAGATGAACGTGATCCCGACCTCTTCCTGCAGCGCCTTCAGCTCGATCTGCAGGCGCTTGCGCAGCTTCGCGTCGAGCGCGCCCAGCGGCTCGTCGAGCAGGAGGACCTTCGGATTGAGGATCAACGCACGGGCGAGCGCCACTCGCTGCTGCTGACCGCCAGAGAGCTGGTTGGGCCGGCGCTTCGCGAACTGCGACATCTGCACGAGCTCCAGCGCCTTGCCCACGCGGTCGGCCGATTCCTGCTTGGTCGCCTTCTGGTACTTGAGTCCGAACGCAACGTTCTCCTCAACCGTGAGATGGGGGAACAGCGCGTAGTTCTGGAACACGGTGTTGACGTCGCGCCTGTGCGGCGGCGTCTGGGCCATGTCGACCTCGTCGAGCAAGATCTGGCCCTCGGTCGGACGTTCGAAGCCCGCGATCATCCGCAGCGTCGTCGTCTTGCCGCAGCCAGACGGGCCAAGCAACGAGAAGAACTCCCCCGGCGGCATCTCCAGGTTGATCCCAGCGACCGCCGTGAACTCCCCGAAACGCTTGACCAGGTCGACGAGCTGGACCTCTCCGCCTGCCATCGCGCGCGGAGCATACCGTCGGGTGCCCCCCGCGAGTCAACCGCTGCATCGATGCTCCCTCGGCGACGGGAGGTGTCGCGACGAGGCGCATCTCGACGGCGATGCCGCCCGCGAAGCCTCTCTGTCATGCTGACACGCGATGCAGGCTCCGACGGAGCTCGATCCTGCGGCCGAGCGCCGGCGCGTCCCGGCGCTGCTGGCCGGCTACTGGGCGTTCGGCCAGTACTGGGGGATCTGGGTGATCCTGGTCGTCCAGCTCCAATCGCACAACGACCTCGGTTACGGCGAGATGGGGCTGCTCCTCGCCTTGTTGTCGGGCGTCGCGATCGCGGTGATGACGTTCCTGACGCCACGGATGTCCCGGCTCCCTCTCGGGTTCCTCTGTGCAGTCGCACTGGTCACGCTCGGGGTCGGGTCGACCGCGATGGCGCTGCTGCCGTCGGCGCTGCTGTGGAT
>JBKPRM010000028.1:0-3915 GCA_046734555.1 Actinomycetota bacterium
CCCCCGCAGGGCCCTCGGTCGCGGCCACCGCCTCGGCGAGGATCGCCTCGGCGCCGAGGCGCCACGCGGCAACGCGATCGGCGCCGACCGACGACACGGGCGAGGGCAGAACGTGCGACGGCGTGGCGAGCGCCCGGTGGAGCCGCGCGACGAGGGAACCGATCGCGACGGCGTACGGATCGACGGATGCCCACTGGATCTCGCCGCCCGCGGCCGCGCCGACCGCCGCCACGTACCACTCCCATCCGTCCCTCGCGTGCGCGACGTACGTCGACAGCGTCGCAACGAGGGCATCGCGCCACCACACCGACCCGGTCGGAGACGGCAGCTCCGCGAAGCCGACCCCGGCGAGATGCGCCGGCAGGTCGACGCCCGGCTGCTGCCCCCCGCTCGTTCGCGACAGCAGCTTGACGACGACGCTCTCCCCGACGACGGCGAGCTCGTTCGTGTGGTCGCCGAGCGACCGCTCGGAGCCTTCGACCGGGACGGCGGGACCGATCGGGCGGCCCTCGAGTCCCGGGACGACCCCCGCCAGTGCGCGCCCGATCCCGGAGAACGCTCCGTCGCCCGGCACCGCGCGTCGCGGTTCGCCCGCGTCGAGCACGACCGGCGCGACGGCGAGCTCCTCCCCGGAGCGCCCGATCACGAGCCACGCACCGCCGAGCGCCACGACGTCGAGGAGCTCGACCGCTTCCCGCGACCCCCAGAGCGAGGGACCGGCCCCGGCGATCGAGATCCGCACCTGGTCGGCCACGCGCGGAGTCTACGGAGCGCTCAGGTGGTGACCCGAAGTCACATCAGGTGGTTCCCGGCAACCGTCGACCATGGGACCGTGCGACCAAGGGCGCGTTCGCGGAACGACCGGTCGCCGAGCGGCCGGACGTCTCTCCGAAGGGCGACCGGAACGGCAGGCTCGCGAACGCAGGAGCGTGAGACACGATGTCCGAAGAGCAGATGGAGAAGCTCCGCCAAGCCCTGATCGGCGCCAAGAAGGAAGAGGGCATCGAGGCGACCGAAGCGCTGCTCGAGGAGGGCGTCGACCCCGTCGTGATCCTGCAGGACGCGATGGCGACGGCGATGTTCACGCTCGGAGCGATGTGGAGCCGCGGCGAGGTGTTCCTGCCGGAGGTCGTCGCATCGGCGACGCTGTTCAAGATGTGCAATGAGCTCGTCGAGCCCGCGCTCCTCGCGGCGGGCGGCGAGAAGATCGTGGCGGGTCGCGTGATCTTGTGCACCGTGAAGGGCGATCTGCACGACCTCGGCAAGAACATGGTCGGCGCGATGCTCAAGACGGCCGGCTTCGAGGTGACCGACCTCGGCAAGGACACCCCGTTGGACAAGATCCTCACGGCCGTGCGCGAACAGCAGCCCGACATCCTCGGCATGTCGGCGTTGCTCACGACCACCGTGCCCCAGCAGAAGGTCGTCATCGAGGCGCTCAAGAAGGAAGGGCTGTTCGACTCGATCAAAGTCATGGTCGGGGGCGCGCCGGTCACGCAGGAATGGGCCGACGAGATCGGCGCAGACGGGTTCGCTCCCGATGCGCCCGAGGCGGTCAGCCGGGCGAAAGCACTGCTCGGGATCGAGGTCGCAGCCTAGAGCACCGCCACTCGGCGGTGTGGTTGATGAACGCAACCCGGCGCTAGCATCCGCCCGATGGTGGGGCGGGTGAGCATCCGCGACGTCGCCCGTGAGGCCGGTGTGTCGGTCACGACCGTCTCGCACGCGTTGAACGGCAAGGGACGATTGCACCCGGACACGCGAACGCGCGTCCGGGAAGTGGCGGACCGCCTCGGGTATCGGCCCAACCCCGCCGCGCGCTCGCTCGTCTCGGGACGCACCGGCCTGATCGCGGCGGTCCCGTCGCTCCCCGGCGACCTGCACGTCGAGTTCTCCGAGTTCGGCTTCTCCTCCGAGCTGATCGCGGCGGCGACGGGCGTGGCGATCGGACGCGACAACGCGCTCGTCGTGTCGCCGCCGGGCGCCGACTGGTTCATCTGGGACCGCGTGCCGCTCGACGGGGTGATCGTGATCGAGCCGATCGTCGGCGAGCGGGCGCTGCCGGAGCTGCGGCGCCGCCAGGTGCCGTTCGTCACGGTTTCGAGCGACCCGGCCGACGCGCGGACGGACGCCGTGGTGCGCTCCGACGACCGTGAGGGAACGATCCGGGTGCTCGACCACCTGGCGTCGGCCGGTGGGCGCACGATCGCGATGATCGCGCCGCCGCCGCTCAACGGGTTCGCGCGGGACTGCGCCGAGACGTACCGCCGATGGTGCGCGTCGAGGGGACGCCCGTTGCTGCTCGAGGTCGTCGCCGAGCGAGACCTCGCCACCGACCGCATGAAGGCGTACGCGACGGCGCTCGACCGGGTCCTCGCATCGAGGCCGGCGCCCGACGCGCTCTTCGTCCCGGTCGAGCTCGCGGGCATGATGGTTTTGGACGAGCTCGTGGCGCGGGGGATGTCGGTGCCCGACGACGTCATGATCGCGAGCACCCGCAACCTCGGCCGCGACCTCGGCGGGGCCGCGGCGACCTCTCCCCCGCTGACCACCCTGGAATGGGACTTCCCCGAGATCGGCCGCCGCGCAGCGCGGATGCTCCTCGACCTGATCGACGGGAGGCGAAGCGCCCCCTGCGAGGAGGTCGTTCCCACGAACCTGGCGGCCCGGGCGAGCACCGTCGGCGGTTCCGTCCGGTAGATTGCAACCGTCCCCCGAGCGCCGTACGGTCGTCGCGGGACACGCGGGCGCGTTGCCGTCGATGGGGAGGACATCCGGATCGTGAAGAAGCTTCCGCGTGCGCTCGCGCCCCTGTTGCTCCTGATCGTCATCGCCGGACTGTTGGAGCTCCCGGCCGCGGGCGCCACCCGCGTACTGACCTTCGGGCCTGTCGCGGACACCACCGTCCGAGCCGACCATCCGGCGAAGGGCTACGGCGCGCTCACGACGTTCACGGCCGACAACTCGCCGGTCGAGCACGGGCTCCTGCGGTTCACGGTCTCCGGTGTCGGCACCGACGTCGTGACCGCCGCGACGCTCCGCCTGTTCGTGAAGAACGCCTCCCCCGTCGGGGGCTCGGTCTTCCGGGTCGCGTCACAGACGTGGTCGGAGAACGTCAACTGGAACAACTCGCCCGCCGCCGACCCGCTGCCGCTCGCGACCCTCGGGAAGGCGACGGTGGGCACCTGGATGCAGTTCAACGTGTTGCCGATGATCACCGGCGACGGCACGTTCTCCATGCGGATCACGTCCACGTCGACCGACGGGGTCGACTACGCCTCCCGGGAGAACGCGACGACGACCCAGCGGCCGCAGCTCGTGGTCACGACGTCGTCGCCGCCGGACCTCACGCCGCCGACGGTTTCGATCACCTCGCCGACGGACGGTTCGACGGTCAGCGGCTCCGTCTCGCTCGCCGCGACCGCCGCCGATGCCAGCGGTGTGACGTCGGTGTCGTTCTACGCGGACGGCGCGCTCGTGAGCACCGACACGTCGTCGCCCTCCGCCGCCACCTGGGACTCGACGGCCGCGGCGAACGGGCCGCACAGCTTCACGGCGACCGCCCGAGATCCCGTCGGGAACGTGGGCACATCGACGGCGGTCGGCGTGAGCGTCTCCAACTTCGTCGACACGACCGCCCCGTCGGTCGCCATCACCGCGCCGACCGACGGGGCGACGGTGAGCGGACAGCAGCAGATCGAGGCGTTCGCGAGCGACGACGTCGCGGTCACCTCGGTCACGTTCTCGATCGACGGATCGACGGTCGGCACCGACACGACGGCTCCGTACTCCGTGCCGTGGGACACGAGCACGGCGACCAACGCGCAGCACACGATCGGCGCGACGGCGGTCGACGCGAAGTTCAACGCCGGCACCGCCTTGGACGTGCACGTTACCGTCGACAACGGCCAGGAC
>JBKPRM010000029.1:0-13363 GCA_046734555.1 Actinomycetota bacterium
GTCCTGCCCCGGACCGTTGGGATACCTGCGCCCGGGTTCATCGAGGCGTCCGTCGCGCGCGAGCCGTCCGTGCGTTCGGAGCCGCGACGCGGACCCGGTCCCGAATACCTCGGCGTGCGTGAGTACCGGGCAGGCGACCCGATCCGGCAGATCCACTGGCGGCTCAGCGCGCGGCACGGCGAGCTCGTCGTTCGCGACTTGGAGGAGGAGCGGATGCCTCGCCTCGCGATCTGGGTCGACACCGCCGGCGACGGCGAGGCGCTCGATGCCTGCTGCACGGTCGCGGCATCGCTCGTCGACGCCGCGACGCCCACCGGAGCGGGCATCCGGCTGGGCGCGTGGACCGCGGCGGGTCCGACCTGGGCGACTCGCCTCCGGGCGATCGACCTGCATCGATGGCTCGCCAGGCTCCAACCGGCCGACGAGGTAACGCCTGCGCTCGAAGCGGAGGCCCTGCGCGGTGTCGGCACCCTCGTCGTCGTCGTCCCCGAGATCCGCGCCGGTCTCGACGCAGACCTTGCCGTCGCGCTGCCCGCCGTGGCGAGGACGGTGGTCATCGCCGCCGGCGGCGAGGAACCGTTCCCGTCGGATCCGATCGTTCGGGCGCTGCTCGCGACCGGCGCGGACGTCGTGCCCTGGATCCCAGACCACGGGCTCGGGGAACCGCTGGTCCGACCCGTCGAGGTGCCTGCATGAGGTTCGGGCTCAGCGGCTCCCGCGCGCTCCCCGAGGATTCGGTGCCGATGCGTGTCGTCTGCGCTCTCGCCGTCGAGATCGGCGTGGTCGCAGTCGTCGCGCAGGGGGTCCTCGAAGACCGCACCGCCGCGCTCGCGTTGGTGCTCGCGCCGCTCGGGTACCTCGTCTCGTATCGACGGCGACGCCGGCGCAACACCGCGATCAAGATCGTGCTGGCGGTGGCGCTGATCGCGGCGACCGTCCGGTTCCTGCAGGCGGTCGGGACGATCATGACGCCCGACGAGGCGCGTGCGCCACTCGCCGCGCTGTTCCTGTGGATCCAGGTCTTGCACGCGTTCGACGTGCCTCGCCGTCGCGACCTCGCGTTCTCGATGGTGTCGAGCACGACGCTGATCGCGGTCGGCGGCGCCCTCGCGCTGAACACCGGGTACCTGGTGTCGTTACTCGCGTGGGCGACCGCCGCCGGCGTGTGGCTCTGGCTGTCCACCCGGCCCCTCGCCGGCGACCTGACGATCGCGACCGTCACCCGCGAGCGCAGCGTCCCACGGCGCCTCTCCGTCGTGCGGTCGGTCTCGGGGATCGGCGTGGCGGCGATCCTGATCGCCGTCGCCATCTTCTCGGTGCTGCCGCGGATCCCCGTGACGATGGTGCGATCGTTGCCGTTCAAGATGTCGGCGAGCTCCCAGACGGCATCGATCGACAGCGTCCGGAATCCGGTATTGCCCCCGCCGTCGAGCGACGGGAGCGTCGTGGATTTCTCTCCCGACGGGTATCCGGGGTTCAGCGACGTCATGGACCTTCGATCGCGCGGGACGCTGTCCGACGACATCGTGTTCCGTGTCCGCGCGCCGTTCGGCGAGCTGTGGCGTGCGGAGGTGTTCGACACGTTCGACGGCTCGGTCTGGACGCGGTCGACGCACCGGCTGCTTCCCTTGTCGACGAGCGACGGCGGCTCCGACGTGCCGTTGACCGACGATCTCGCGACGGGCGGGCGTCCGTTCGTGCAGACCTTCTTCATGGAGCACGCCCAACCGAACGTCCTGTTCACGGCGGCATGGCCCCAGACCGTCTATTTCCCGGGCGGCGGGCTCCGGACCGACCCCGACCTGTCGATCCGAGCGCCGATCTATCTCGACGAGGGGCTCGTCTATTCCGTCGAGTCGTCGGTGCCGACGATCACGGGCGACGACCTCGCGCACCTCCCGCCGATGCGGCCGCTGCAACACGATCGCTCCCTGGGCCGGTTCCTCCAGGTGCCTGCCGAGCTGCCGGGGCGAGACAGAGCCCTCGCCGATCAGATCAGCGCGGGCGCACGGAACGAGTACGACGAGGTGACAGCGGTGCAGTCGTGGCTCCAGACGAACACCCGATACGACCTGACGGTGCCGCGTGAGCCGCCGGGTGTCGATGCCGTTGACCACTTCTTGTTCGAGACGAGGAGAGGATTCTGCGAGCACATCGCGTCGGCGATGGCGATCTTGCTCCGGGCGGAAGGGATCCCCACCCGGATCGTGACCGGCTACGGATCCGGGGAACGGAACCCGTTCACCGGCTACTACGAGGTGCGCTACTCCGATGCACACGCCTGGCTCGAGGTGCTCTACCCGCAGGTCGGCTGGGTGGCGTACGACCCGACGTTCGGGGTGCCGCCGGTGCCGGGTGCGTGGGGGAGCTCGGTGGGCGCGGACCTCTCGTCCTGGGTAGCCGCGCAGGTCGTGCGGGCGGTACCGGATGGAGTCCGGCTGGCGGCGAGCTCGGCCGCTCGCCGCATCGCTTCCGTGGCCGGCGGCGCGCTGCCGTGGTGGCCGATCCTCCCACTCGTGACCGCGTTCGGTGTCGCCGCGTCGATCGTCCGGCGACGACGACGACGCAGGCGCGCGCCTCCCGTGGACACGATCGCCGCTGCGCACGAGCAGCTGCTCGTCGCGCTCGAGGCGATGGGGCACTCGCCCGATCCGTCGAGGACGCCCGCGGAGCTGCTCGAGACCGTCTCGCATGATCCCGACCTGGGTGCCGAGGTGGTGGATCAGACGACGGTCGTGCTCCGCTCCGTGGAGCGGGCGCGGTTCGCACGACCGGGCGATCGCCCATCGGAGGCGGAGGCGACGCGTGCGCTCGCGTCGGCGGTCCGCGTCCGCGAGCTCGCACGGCAACGCTGATCGACGCCCGCGGTAGGGTGCCTGGCATGTGCAGGAGCATCAAGCGTCTCCGCGAGGGGGCCGACGTCGTGCCGGATGACGAGATCCGTGCCGCCGCGTTGCAGTTCGTTCGGAAGGTGAGCGGGTTCCGGGAGCCATCGGCGCGGCACCGCGAGGCGTTCGACCGCGCCGTCGAAGAGGTCGCCGACTCGTCGAAGGAGTTGCTCGACGCGATCTCGCGGGAGCTGACGTGAGCCTGCCGTCGGCCGGCCTCCCGCTCGAGCCGGCGGCCGACGAGATGCGCGAGATGGGCGAGGCCGTCACCGAGGCGCTGATCTCCTGGATCGGTGGCCTCGCGGACGCGCCAGCCGAGAACACCGAGGGTGCGCTCGAGGTCGCTCGCCGGGTGGCGGCGCGTCCGCCGGAGGCGGGTTCCGCGGATTTCAAGGCCCTGCTCGACGAGTCGCTCGAGGCTGCCCGCCATACCTTCGAGTTCAGTGGCCCCGGCTACCTGGCGTACATCCCCGGGGGCGGGCTGTTCACGGCGGCGCTCGCGGAGTACCTGGCGCACGGCCTGAACCGGTACGCGGGGTTGTGGCAGGCGAGCCCCGCCGTCGTGCAGCTCGAAGAGAACGTGACGCGTTGGTTGTGCGAGCTGTTCGCGTTCCCGGCGACCGCGCAGGGCGTCCTGATGTCGGGCGGATCGATGGCGAACCTCTCCGCAGTGGTGACGGCCAGGCACGCGAAGCTCGGCGAGGACTTCCTGGACGGGACCTATTACGTGACCGATCAGGCGCACGGGTCGAACACCAAGGCCGCGACGATCGCGGGGTTCGCCAAGCGCAACATCCGCCTCGTGCCGACCGACGACGAGCTTCGGATGGACGTCGACGCGCTCGCTCGGATGATCACCGAGGACCGTGCGGCAGGCGCCCGGCCGTTCCTGGTGGTCGGCGCGGCAGGCACGACGAACACGGGCGCGATCGATCCGCTCGAGGCGATCGCGGAGGTTGCGGCGCGCGAAGGCCTCTGGTTCCACATCGACGCCGCCTACGGTGGCTTCTTCCAGCTGACGGACCGCGGTCGCGAGCGGTTCGCGGGAGCAGAGCGTGCCGACAGCATCACGGTCGATCCGCACAAGGGGCTGTTCCTCCCGTACGGCACGGGTGGGCTGATCGTGCGGGACCGCGTGGCGATGCGCGATGCACATTTCGAGGGTGCCGCGTACCTGCAGGATCTGCCGCCCGCAGGGGACCTACCGAACTACAACGAGCTGACCCCCGAGCTCTCACGCGACGTGCGCGGGCTGCGCGTGTGGTGGCCGCTCGTCCTGCACGGGGTCGATGCCTTCCGGTCTGCCCTCGACGAGAAACTGGATCTCACGACCCGGATCTCCCAGGCGCTCGATGGCGACCCGAACGTCGAGCTCGGGTGGGATCCGCAGCTCACGGTCGTCACCTTCCGGGCCCGTGGCGGCGACGAGGCCCGGTCGCGCGAGATGCTCGAGCGGATCAACGCGACGAAGCGCGTCTTCCTTTCCTCGACGCTGGTCCGCGGGGAGTATTGGGTGCGCGTGTGCATCGTGTCGCTCCGCACGCACGCGGACCGGATCGACGAGTGCGCATCGATCGTGCGCGACGCTGCGGCCGCCGTCGCGTCCTAAAGGATGCCCGAACTCCCCGAGATCCGGGCGCTGGCCGAACGTCTGGACGAGGTCGCCGCCGGCGCGGAGCTGATGGGGGCCGACGTGCTGCAGTTCTCATCGCTCAAGACCGTGCAGCCGAGGCCTGCGGATCTGATCGGTTCACGGATCGCGAGCGTGGGCAGCGTCGGGAAGTACGTCGTGCTCGGATCCGAAGACGGCCGGCGACTGCTGTTCCACCTCTCGCAAGGGGGCCGTGTCGACGTCGAATCGCCCCCGAAGTTGACGAAGCCACGCGGCGCCGTGGTGCGCGTGCGGATGCGGGATCGGCCATCGATCCTCGTGAAGGAGTTCGGGAAGCAGCGGAAGGCCGGGTGGTGGGTGCTCGCGCCCGGTGACGACGGCCCGCTCACGAAGCTCGGTCCCGAGGTCTTGACGGCCGAGGCCGACGAATGGCTGCGAACCGCGTCTGACAGGCGACGCGTGCACACGATCCTGCGGGACCAACGCACGATCGCCGGCATGGGGCGCGGTTATACCGACGATGTCTTGCACGACGCGCGGCTGTCGCCGACCGCGCAGCTCGCCAAGCTGGACCCGACGCAGCGCGAGGCACTGATCACGTCGATCCGCTCGATCCTCGACGCGGCGCTCGAGGCCGAGCGGGGTCGAACCGGCGGCCTGCCGACGAAGATCGGCGATCATTTCACCGTGCACAACCGTGCCGGCCAGCCGTGTCCGCGCTGCGGCGCCGATCTGCGGCGCGTGAGCTACGAGGACTACGAGGTGACGTACTGCCCCGACTGCTAAACCGGTGGGAAGGTGCTCGCCGATCGGCGGCTGTCGCGGCTGCTGCGATAGCTACCCCGCGACGGGCAACACGTCGTCGCCCTCGGTGGTGGGTCCGGCTCGATACCTCGTTCCGTCGGGCCGGTACCACCGGAGGTCGCCCTGTGCGCTGCCCTTGATCCACCAGCCGTGCTCGTGCACGAGTTTGTGGTGCACGAGCACAGCGTCGCGAGGTTGTCGAGGTCGGTCTCGCCCCCCTCCCGCCAGAAGACGATGTGGTGTGCCTGCGTGAAGGTCTTCGTGCCGCAGCCCGGGAACCGGCAGCCCCCGTCGCGGTAGCGCACCTGCCGGAGCAGCCACGCAGGGGGGATGCGCGTGATGCGCCCGACGCCCACCACGCGGCCGTCGGCAGCTTCGTGGACGGTCTCGATCCTCGCCGCACAGAGCAGACGCTCGAGCGTCGCGCGGTGCGCGATACCCCCGCCCTCTATCTCGGCTCCGGTGCGCGGATCACCGATCGAGCCGGCTCTCGCGTGGATCACGACCGTCGCCCGGTCCTGGTCCGGGTCGCGCGCGAGGCGAGCGGAACAGAGACCGACCAGCGCGTCCGCGCGGCGCGCGGGCGCGTGCAGATCGCCGAGCTCGTCGGGCATCTCGGGGATCGATGCCGCGACGCGATCGATCGCCCGCGCGACCACAGCGCCCTCGGCGGCCGGCAGGTCGGCATGCATCTCGAAGCGCCGTCCTTCGTCGCGGAACGACCACGTGACGGCTCGGGCGCGCTCCTCATCGACGGCCTCGTCGGCCTCGCGCCTGCGCACGATGTCGGCCTCATGACGGATGCGCGCCGCCGATACCTGCCGTGCCCAGGGCAGGAGCCCGTCCTCGTTCTCGAACGTCGCGAAGCGCGTCAATTCGATCACCTTGTCGATGCCGAGCTCGCCTCGCGTGAGCGCGCCCGTGACGGCGGGCAGGCCGGGAAGCGCCGAGGCCGCGTCGATGTATCGGCGTGCTTTCCAATCCGAGATGCCGTAACGCATCCAGAGCCATTGCGCCAGGTCGCGAGCCCCGTCGCCGGCCCAGACCCCGTGTCGATCGACCTCGGCAACCAGACGCAAGAATCGCTCGTGTGCCCGGCCGAGGTCGGCGTGCGCCTGATCGATCCGATCGAGCAACCGCTCGATCGATGGTTCGGTCCCTTCGTACACCGTGCATCGCACCGATCCGGGGGACGACCGAGGCCACCAAGGCTGCGCCAACCATATCGAACACATGTTCGAGCGTCAAGACCCCTCGTGTGGCCCGATGAGGCCCGGGTTCTCGCCCTGCTAGCCTTCGCGCGCCATGCCTCGACGACTCGCGGCGCTGCTCACGGTCGCAACGGTCCTGCTCATGGTTCCTCCGCCGGCGCGCGCGGCCGTCGTCGTCGTCAACGTGTCGCGCCGCCTGACGAGCCAGTCCGAAGCGGCGGTCGCCGTCAGCCCACTGGATCCGAGCGAGGTGGTCATCGCGTCCAACGTCCAGCACGGCTACGGCATCTTCGTCGCGGTCAGCCACGACGAGGGCGCGACCTGGTCGAGAGACGTGCTGGCCAACGACGATGCGTTCGGTCGTTCGTGCTGCGATCCGACGATCTCGTGGGACGAGCAGGGCAACCTGTTCCTCGGCTTCCTCAGCTACGGGAAGCTGCGGTACCCGACGTTCGTGACGATCCTGCTCAGCACGAACGGCGGTGACGCCTGGTCGGTACTGGACCGGATGAAGCCTCCCACCCCGGAGAAGCCGACGCGTTCTCCGGCTTCGGTGACGGTCCGCGCCTCCGACGGCGGTCCGCGGGGGGACGAGGAGGATCGGGGACCGGGCTTCATCGACCAGCCGACCCTGGCCGCCGGCCCGCACGCGTTGTGGGCGATCTGGAACAACGACGGGCAGATGCAGGTCACGGGTGCGCGCGTGCGCACCCTGGGCGACATCGGATCGTTCAAGCCGGTCCGTGATGTGCCGGACGGCTACAACTGCACGTTCGGCGACATCGCCGTCGGGCCGGGTGGTGCGGTCGCGCATATCTGCCAGAAGGACCGCGATCGCCAGACTCCCGTGGACTCGGTGTTCCGGTTCACGGTCGATCCGGACGGCTTGCGACCCGGATCGTTCGAGCCGGCCCGGGTGGTCGCCGAGACGAAGGTCTCGCTGTTCGAGCCGATCCGGCCGCAGCACGTTCGCACCGTCGATGCGGAGGTCGCACTCGCGTGGCTCCGTACCGGCCCACAGCGGGGGCGTCTCGTCATGATGTTCAACGACGAACACCCGGACCAAAGCGACGACACCGACGTGTACGTCAAGACGTCGGACGACGGCGGGGCGACGTGGTCATCGAGGGTCGCCGTCACGGGTGCGACGCGCAGTCAGTTCTTGCCCCGGCTCGCCGTGGACGTCACGAGCGGCCACCTCGTGGTCGGCTGGCACGACGCGCGACTCGACGACGGTGCCGGGGCATTCGATACGGATGGCCGCGAGAACAGCGACGCGATGTATGCGCTGTCGTTCAGCGCGGATGGCGGCGCCACGTGGACGGCTCCGCAGATCGTGAGCGAGGGCGCCTCGAACGCGGCCGCGAGCCGCAACGGGATCGAGTTCGGCGACTACACGGGGCTCGGGTTCGCCTTCGGGATCGCGCACCCCGCGTGGGCAGACAACTCCGATAGCACCGGCGATAACCCGGACGGCGTGCTACACGACTTCGACATCTACTCGGCGGCGGTGGCGGAAACGTAGCTCAATGCGCGGCGACGGGCTCCTGCGCGTCGGCGGCCGCGTGGTGTTCCTCGATCGTCTCGCGCCCCGGGATGAGTCGGTTCGACACGAACGCGGCGACCAGCAGCACCGAGCCGGCGAACAGGAGCGCCGGTCGGAAGCCCTGCATGAACGCACTGTCGAACGCGCTCTTCACCGCAGCGGCCTGATCGGCCGGGATCCCCGTCGTGGTCAGTTCGCCGTGCTGGGCGCCTGCCGCCACCGTCTGGATCTGTTCCGCCGTGAGGCCGAGCTTGGCGATCGCGGGCGCGAACGCCGTGCGGATCTGCGAGCTCAAGATCGCCCCGAGGAGCGCGATGCCCAGCACCCCGCCGACCTCGCGGCTGGTGTTGGTCATCGCCGACCCGAGGCCCGCGCGCTCACGGCCGACGCTGTTCATGACCGCCGCAGTCATCGGCGCCATGGTCATGCCCATCCCGAGGCCCATCGCGAGGAAGATCGGGAACATGACCCAGTAGGGCGAGGTGGGCGTCAGCAACAGGCCGAGGAGGACCAGCCCGCCGCCCGCCAACGTCAGCCCGAGCGTCATCGGTGCACGGCTCCCGTGCCGTGAGGCGTACTTGCCCGACTGCGGGGCCGTGATGATGATCGCGACGGTCAGCGGCAGGAAGGACGCGCCCGCCTGGAACGGCGAGTAGCCGTGGATCGTCTGCATGTAGATCGTCAGGAAGAAGAAAGTCGCGAACATGCCGAGCGCGATCGCGAACGCGACGGTGTTGCCGGCCGAGAACGCCGGGATCTTGAAGAACCGCAGGGGCATCATCGGATGCGGGGCTCGCAGTTCCCACCGCAGGAACGACACGAGCAAGACCGCGAACAACACGAACGATCCGACGATCCGCGGGTCGCTCCACCCGAACGCGTTCGCCTCGATCAAGCCGTAGGTCACGAAGAACAACGACGACGTCCCGAGGATCAGACCACGCACGTCGAGCTGTCGCTGCTCCTCGGACCGAGACTCGCGGACCGTGAAGGTCGCGACGATGAACGCGATCACACCGATCGGCACGTTGAGGAAGAAGACCGATGCCCACCCGAGGTGCTCTACCATGTACCCGCCGAGCGTCGGTCCCAACGCCAACGCGATCCCCGACACGCCGGCCCACAGGCCGAGGGCCTTCGCTCGCTCGTGCGGGGGGAACGTCACTGTGATGATCGACAAGGTGCCGGGGATCAGCAAGGCGCCGCCGACGCCCTGCAACGCCCGCGCCGCGATCAGCTGGGTCGGCGTGGCCGCGAGGCCACAGAGCAATGAGAACAGCGTGAAGACCGCAAGGCCCGAGAGGAACATCTTCTTGCGCCCGTAGCGATCACCCAGGATGCCGCCCGTCAGCAGCAGCGAGGCGAACGCCAGCACGTAGGCGTCGACGATCCACTGCAGCTGCGAGAGGCCGGCGCCGAGGTCGCGTTGGATGGTGGGGACCGCCACGTTGACGACGGTGTTGTCGAGCATCGCCATCGCGAGGGCGAAGCACATCGTGAGCAGGACGATGCCTTTCTCCCGGGCATTGTCACCCTCGAATCCGAACATCGAACCTCCTCGTTCCAGCGGCTCCCATCCGCAACACCGGCACAACCACCCTTTGTTCCCGTGGAAGGGATCGGACGCCGATCCGGTGCGGTCCGACCAGCTTACCGGCTGCCCCTGTCACGACCGGCCGCTCACCTATCCTTCCCCGGCATGCTGGAGCTCGACGATCTGCGCCGCCGGTTCGGCGACGTCGTGGCGCTCGACGGGGTGTCCTTCGAGGTGCCGGCGGGTCACATCGTCGGGTTCGTCGGGCGCAACGGCGCCGGCAAGACGACCGCGATGCGGATCGCGCTCGGCGTGCTCCAAGCCGACGCCGGCGAGGTTCGATGGCAGGGCCGGCCGATCGACACCGCCACGCGGCGACGCTTCGGGTACATGCCCGAGGAGCGAGGCCTCTACCCGAAGATGCGCGTGCTCGAGCAGCTCGTGTACCTCGCCCGGCTGCGCGGCACGCCCACCGCGATCGCGCGCGCCCGGACGCAGCAGCTGCTGAACACGCTCGACGTGGTCGGCGATCCGAACGCAAAGGTCGAGTCCTTGTCGCTCGGGAACCAGCAGCGGGTGCAGCTGGCCGCGGCCCTCGTCCACGAACCCGAACTGCTCGTGCTCGACGAGCCGTTCTCGGGTCTCGATCCGGTCGGCGTCGACGTGCTCTCGAACGTGTTGCGGCGCGCCGCCTCCGCCGACGGCACGGCGGTGGTGTTCTCGAGCCACCAGCTCGACCTCGTGGAGCGTCTCTGCGACGAGGTCGTGCTGATCGATCACGGCCGCATCGCCTCGCGGGGCACGATCGAGGTGCTGCGCGCGTCGCGCGCACGCAACCTCTGGCGGGTCGAGGTGCAGGGGACCGGCGGCACCTGGTGGGACGTCGTGCCGGGAACGGCCGCGGTCGAGGTGAGCGACGGCGTCGCGGTGCTCGAGCTGGCCGACGGCGTCGACCCCCAGCGGGTGCTCGACGTTGCGCGCGCCGCCGGCGACGTGCTCGCGTTCGCGCCGGTGCGTCCCACGCTCGGTGAGCTGTTCCGCGAGGTCGTGACGTGAGTGCCGCCGACCGCGGGGCGTGGCGCCTCGTTGCGGTCCGCGACTTCTGGGTCCGGCTGCGGGAGCGGAGCTTCCTGATCTCCACGTTGCTGAACGTCGCGGTGATCTCCATCCTCGTGCTTGCTCGTGCGAGCGGCGGGATCGGGGGGCCGCCCTCGTTCGACCTCGGCGTCGTCGGCGATGCCGACGTGATCGCGATCGCCGACGAGGCGGTCCAGCGCGCCGGGAGCGCACAGATCACCCTGCGGGTGCACGAGTATCCGACGTACGCCGAATCCGAGGCAGCGCTTCGCGCCGGCCAGGTCGACGCCGTCCTCACGGCCGGCCGGATCACCGGCCTGCAGGGGATCGATCAGACGTTGCTCGCGCTGGTCCAGACGAGCGCGCACGCTGAGGCGGTCGATGCGGTGCTCGAGGAACACCACGTCCCGGCGGCGCAGCGCGAGGCGGCGAGCAACGACGAACCGCTGGAGGCCGGGGTGCTCGAGGCACCGCCGCCGCACCGGCAGGACAACGCGGCGATCGCGTTCATCGGCGTGCTCCTGCTCTACGGACAGCTGTTCGGGTACGGCCTGTGGGTGGCGACGGGCGTGATCGAGGAGAAGTCCTCGCGGATCGTCGAGATGCTCCTGTCCGCGATCCGACCGCGGCAGCTCCTCGCGGGGAAGATCATCGGGATCGGCGTCCTCGGCCTGTGCCAGTTGGTCGCGATCGCCGGGTTCGCGATCGGCCTCGGCCTCGCGACCGGCGCGGTCGACGTGCCGGGAACCGCGATCGCTGCCGCCGCCCTCGTGCTCGGATGGTTCGTGCTCGGGTACGCCTTCTACGCGTCGTTGTTCGCCGCGGCCGGCTCGCTCGTCACGCGGATCGAGGAGCTGCAGAACGTCATCGTGCCGATCAACCTGACGATCCTCGTGTCGTTCATCATCTCGGTCGGATCGCTGCAGGATCCGAACTCGACGCTCGCCGTCGTCGCGTCGATCCTGCCCGTGAGCGCCGCGCTGGCGATGCCGGTGCGTATCGTGCTCGGCGCCGCCCCCGGCTGGCAGATCGCCCTGTCGCTCACGTTGCTGATCGGCAGCGCCGTCGCGCTCGTGCCCGTCGGGGCCCGCCTGTACGAGGGGGCGGTGCTCCGGACCGGTTCCCGCGTGAAGCTCCGGGAGGCCTGGCGTGCCACCTGATCGCGCACACGCACCGGTGATCACCGCTGCGAACATCCGCCACGCCGCGCGCATGCTTCGGTTCGGCCGCAACCCCGCTGCCACGGTCTACGACTCGATCGGCGAGGACTTCTTCCTCGCGCTGGACGACGGCTGGTTGAACCTCGGGCTGTGGGAGGGTGACGGCTCCGACCCCGACGAGGCGCCGATCGCCGTGCGGCGGCTCGTGACGCACATGGCCACGGAACTGCCGGGTGGTGGCGATGTATTGGACGTCGGCAACGGCCTGGGCGCGCAGGACCCCGTGATCGCCGAGGTCGCGACGCCCCGGAGCCTGACCGCGCTGAACATCACGCTGTCGCAGCTCGAAGCGGGGCGCGAGCGGCTCGCCGCCGCTTCCGCACGAGGCGTGAACGGCGACGCATGCCGTATGCCGTTCCCGGCGGAGACGTTCGACGGGGTCATCAGCGTCGAGGCCGCCTTCCATTTCCCGTCTCGCGCGGCGTTCTTTTCGGAGGCCTTCCGGGTGCTTCGGCCCAGCGGCACGCTGACGATCAGCGACGTCCCGGTCCGACGGTTCCCTTCGGCGCCCTCCGAGGTGCTCGCCGGCGTCGCGATGCTCCGGCTCTGGGGGATCCGCGCCGCCGCGGCGGCGACCGCCGACGAGATCGCATCGCAGGCGCGCGGCGCCGGTTTCGACAACGTGCGCACCGAGCCCGCGGGTGATCGGGTGATCGGGCCCGCGTTCCGCGCGGTGCGCGCCCGCCTGGCCACCGGGGAGGGCGACCCAGCCCGCCGGTTCGCGGCGCGCGTGATGCTGCACGAGGCCGAGGTCCTCTGGGAGCGCGGAGTGCTCGACTATCTGTTCCTCACGGCGCGGAAGCCCTGACGGAACCGCCTCAGGAGGTGCCGAAGATCCGCCGGAACGAGGGCAGCGGGATCTCGCCGAGCTCGAGCACCCGGTCGTGGAAGCGCTTGAGGTCGAACTCGGCGCCGAGACGCGTCGCCTCCGCCTCGCGCGCGCGCTGGATCTCGATCATGCCTGTCATGTAGCACAGCGCCTGGCCCGGCATGCCGATGTACCGGTCGACCTCGATCACCGAGTCGGTGTGCGTCTGCCCCGCGTCCTCGAGCGTCTCGATCGCCGCCTCGCGCGTCCAGCCGAGCGCGTGGATCCCCGAGTCCGTGACGAGGCGCGCGGCGCGCAGACCCTGGTTCTCGAGCATGCCGAGTCGCTCCCACCCGTCGCGGTACAGCCCCATCTCGTCGGCGAGGCGCTCCGAGTACAGGCCCCAGCCCTCCGCGAACGCCGCGCCGGCCATCATCGAGCCGAACCGCCGCAGGGGATGCCGCTCGGGCATCTGCTGCTGCAGGGCGAGCTGGAAGTGGTGCCCGGGGTTCGCCTCGTGGTACGTAACGCTCGCGACGTGGTGCAGCGCGCGGTCGGCGAGGTCGTAGCAGTTGATGTAGTAGATGCCGGGCCGCGAGCCGTCGTCGGTCGGCGGGTAGTAGAACGCCATCGGCTCGTCGGCCTCGCGGAACGCCTCCACCC
>JBKPRM010000030.1:0-4372 GCA_046734555.1 Actinomycetota bacterium
CGCGACACGGGCGCGCGCCTGTTCCTCAACTATGGACATACGCTCGGACACGCGCTGGAACGGCTCGACGCGTTCGCGGGACGCACCCACGGCGAGGCGATCGCGGTCGGGATGGTCTTCGCGGCCCGACTGGCTGAAGCCAGAGGCCTTGCGCGGGAGGACCTCACGGGGCGCACCGCTCGGCTGCTCACATCGGTGGGGCTCGAGGTGGGCGGGCCGCTGCCGCCCGCGCGTGACATCCTGACGGCGTTCCGCATGGACAAGAAGTTCCGAGGCGGGGTGCGATTCGTGTTGCTCGAAGACGTCGGCCTGCCCACGGTCGTCGAGGGCGTCACGGACGACGAGCTGCGCCAGATCTTGATCGAGATGGGGGCGCCGGGATGAACGTGCTGTATCTGTTCGGTCCGAACCTCGGTGCGCTCGGCCGCCGCGACCACGAGACCTACGGGGCGGAGACCCTCCCCGAGTTGATGGAGGAGGTCGATCGTCGCGCCGTCGACCTCGGGCACGTACTCACCTGGCGGCAGTCCGACCACGAGGGCGAGCTGATCGGCTGGCTGCTCGGCGCGAAAGGGGACGGGATCGAAGCGATCGTGATCAATCCGGGCGCTCTGTCGCATTACTCGTACGCGCTTCGCGACGCGATCGAGGCGTGCGAGCTGCCCGTGCTCGAGGTGCACATGTCCAACATCGCGGCACGCGAGGAGTTCCGGCACACGTCGGTGGTCTCCGCGACGTGCCGCGGCACGATCAGCGGTCTTGGAGCCGCTGGCTATCATCTGGCCCTGGAGGCGATGCCGTGGATCACCAGCTGAGGAGGCGCGCGCTCGCCGCACGCCTCGAAGACCTGTCCGTCGACGCGCTGCTCGTCACGAAGTTGCTTCACACGCGCTACCTGACCGGCTTCACCGGATCCAACGGACAGGTGTTGGTGCGTCCCGACGATGCGTTGTTCCTGACCGATGGCCGCTACACCGAGCAGTCACGCCGCGAGGTGCCCGATCTCGAGCGCCACACCTACGTGAACCCGCTTCGCGAGGAGCTCCCCGGCCTACTGGGTGGTATCCGGCGGCTCGGGTTCGAGGCCGAGGACGTCACCGTGGCGGGACGCGATCGGTTGGCCGACGCGCTCGGCGACGATGTGGAGCTCGTCGCGACGACCGACGTGATCGAGCCCTTGCGGGCCGTCAAGGACGACGATGAACGCGCGGCGATCCGCGCGGCCCAGGCGATCACCGACGCCGCGTTCGATGCGATCCTCGACCGGTTCTCGATCGGGGTCACCGAGCAGCAGATCGCGCGCCAGCTCGAGACGCTGATGATGGATGAGGGCGCCGACGGTCTCGCGTTCGACTCGATCGTGGCGTTCGGTGAGAACGCCGCCGAGCCGCACCACGAGCCGACCCACCGCATGCTCGAGGAGGGCGACATCATCAAGCTCGACTTCGGCGCGCTGGCCGCGGGCTATCACGCCGACATGACCCGGACGGTCGCCTTCGGCTCACCGTCCGCCGAGCTCCGCAAGGTGCACGACATCGTTCGTGCGTCGCAGCAAGCCGGCATCGATGCGGTGCGCGCGGGGGTCACCGGCGCGGACGTCGATGCGGTGAGTCGACAGGTGATCGAGGACGCCGGCTACGGCGACGCGTTCGTGCACAGCCTCGGCCACGGGGTGGGGCTCGAGATCCACGAGGCTCCGAGCCTCGGGCGCAAGCAGGACGAACCGCTGCCCGCGGGGGCGGTCGTGACCGTCGAGCCGGGGATCTACCTTCCCGGGGTGGGCGGCGTCCGGATCGAGGACATGGTCGAGGTCAACGATGAGGGCTGCGTCGTGGTCGGCGCCTCGAACCGCGACCTGATCG
This sequence comes from Actinomycetota bacterium, assembly GCA_046734555.1. Classification (GTDB taxonomy): domain Bacteria; phylum Actinomycetota; class UBA4738; order UBA4738; family HRBIN12; genus AC-51. The sequence goes on from JBKPRM010000030.1 coordinate 1,863, forward strand.
AGGTCTGAGGGTCCGATGAGCGTCTCGACGAACGACCTGAAGAACGGCATGACGCTCGAGCTCGACAACGTCTTGTTCCAGGTCGTCGAGTTCCAGCATGTCAAGCCCGGCAAGGGCGGGGCGTTCGTTCGCACGAAGCTCCGCAACGTCAAGACCGGGGCGGTGATCGAGCGCACGTTCAACGCCGGGGTCAAGGTCGGGCTCGCCATCGTCGAGCGCAAGGGGATGCAGTACCTCTACTCCGACGGCGCCGACTTCGTGTTCATGGATCTCGACACGTACGACCAGATCCACGTCGGTCCGGAGGTGGTGGGCGACCTGGGGAAGTACCTCGTCGAAGGGGCGGAGGCCCAGGTCGCGGTCCACCAGGGCGAGCCGATCGCCGACGATCTGCCGGCATCGGTCGTGCTGGCGATCACCGAGACGGCCCCGGGCGCCAAGGGCGACACGAAGACGGGAGCGATGAAGCCGGCGACGGTCGAGACGGGCGCCGTGGTCCAGGTGCCGCTGTTCGTCGAGGAAGGCGAGAAGATCAAGGTCGACACGCGCTCCGGCGACTACATCGAACGCGTGAAGGGCTGAGGCGTGACCCGCCGCGACGACCGGCGCGTCGCGATCGACATCCTCTATCAGGCGGACATCACCGGCTCGTCGACGGCCACCGTCCTCGAGGATTGGCGTGGCGCGGGCCGCGACGTGCCGCCGTTCGCCCAGGAGATCGCGGCCGGTGTCACGCAACGACTGCCGGACGTCGATCTCTTGCTCGAGACGCACGCGGAGGACTGGACCGTCGCTCGGATGGCAGCGCTAGATCGAACGATCCTTCGCGTCGCCGTCTACGAGCTGTTGTGGAGCGACGAGGTTCCGACCTCGGTCGCGATCAGCGAAGCGGTCGAGGCCGCCGACGAGCTTTCGTCCGAGGATGCGAAGCGCTTCGTCAACGGGATCCTCGGCAGGATCGCCCGCGACGAGGGCGTCGCGTAGCCGAGGGCTCCCCACGCGAACGGCCGCCCGTTTCGACGGGCGGCCGTGATCTGTGTCCGGTTCGCGGGCGACGACCCTTACGCGGTGTTCTGATCGCCCTCCGTTGGCTGCACGGGTGGGGGGGTGGGCGCCGTCGCCGGTGGGGTGGCCGCCGCTTCCGCGTCGCCCTCCTTCAAGCCCTTCTTGAACTCACCCTGTGCCTTGCCGAGGTTCCGGGCGATCTGGGGGAGCTTGGTCGCACCGAAGATCAGCACCACGCCGATGACCAGGATGACCCAGACGTCAGTACCCATGTTGTTCCTTCCCGAGAGGAGTACCCCCAGGATAGCCCCCGAGTCCAGGAGCGAACAGGTACCGGCCCCCGGGATCGCGTGTATCCTGCGAGGGAACGAGCCACCCTTTAAGACCGGTCCCGTGAGGCCGGGAAGGGAGCACCGATGGGCCACAACACGTCCGCCTCCTCGCCTGCCCGGGGAGGCGTTGCCGTCTGACGGCCACCGTGATGGCCTCGGAGGACATCCGCCGGGCGCTGACCCGGATCGCGCACGAGATCATCGAGCGGGACAAGGGTGCGGATCAGGTGGTCCTCGTCGGGATCGCCGACCGCGGCGACGACCTCGCCAGGCGACTCGCGACGGAGATCACCCGCATCGAGGGGATCGAGGTTCCCGTCGGCGTGCTCGACATCACCTTCTATCGGGACGACATCGGCCTGCGCGCCGAGGCTCCCGAGGTCCACGAGACCGCGATCGGGTTCGACGTCTCGGGCAAGGTCGTCGTGCTGGTCGACGACGTGCTCTACACCGGCCGGACGATCCGCGCAGCGATGGACGCGCTGATGGATCTCGGCCGGCCACACAAGATCCAGCTCGCGGCGCTCGTGGACCGCGGCCATCGTGAGCTGCCGATCCGCGCCGACTTCGTGGGGAAGAACGTTCCGACGAGCCGAGCCGACGACGTCCGCGTCCAGATCGTGGAGCTCGACGGCACCGATGCCGTGACGGTCGACCGAGCGCAGGAGGGCTGATGAACGAGCACCTGCTGTCGATGCACGACCTGAGCGCCGATGAGGTGGTGCGGATCCTCGACACCGCCGAGTCGTTCCGCGAGGTCGGCAGCCGCGTGATCAAGAAGGTGCCTGCCCTTCGCGGCCGCACGGTCGTGAACTTCTTCCTCGAGAACTCCACCCGGACCCGGATCAGCTTCGAGCTCGCGGCGAAGCGGCTGTCCGCCGACGTGATCAACTTCAGCGCGGGCGGCTCGAGCGTCGCGAAGGGCGAGTCGCTGAAGGACACCGCCTTGACGCTGCAGGCGATGGGAGCCGACGCGATCGTGATCCGGCATTCATCGAGCGGATCGCCGTGGCAGCTCACGAAGTGGGTCGACGCCCACGTACTGAACGCGGGGGACGGCACACACGAGCACCCGACGCAGGCGCTGCTCGATCTCTACACGATGCGGGAGAAGCACGGACGTCTCGAGGGGCTCCGCGTCGCGATCGTCGGCGACGTGCTGCACTCCCGCGT
>JBKPRM010000031.1:0-5893 GCA_046734555.1 Actinomycetota bacterium
GCTCGGAGATGTGTATAAGAGACAGGGCAACGTCTCCTCGGCCGCCGCCTTGGTCTCGGACAACGTCACCTCGGCGGTCGCGGGCGCGCAGGAGCTCGGTGACTCGATCCGGAACATCGCGAGCAACTCGGCGGACGCGGCCTTCGTCGCGAGCCGAGCCAAGACCGACACCGGCAACACGAACACCGCCGTCGAGCGGCTCCGCGCCGCGTCCCAACAGGTCGGCGACGTGATCGCCATGATCTCGAAGATCGCTCGCCAGACCCACCTGCTCGCCCTCAACGCGACGATCGAGGCCGAGCGCGCCGGCGAGGCCGGGAAGGGCTTCGCCGTCGTCGCCGACGAGGTCAAACAGCTGTCGCGTCAGACCGCGGACGCCACCGAGGAGATCGACCGAACGATCGCCGACATGCGATTGGAGGTGGAGGCGGCGACGGTCGCTCTCGACCGGATCACCCAGATCGTCGACCACCTGAGCGACACCCAGACGACGATCGCCGCGGCGGTCGAGGAGCAGGATCAGATGACCGGCGAGATCCTCGGCCGGATGTCCCAGGCCGCGGCCGGGGCCGAGGAGATCGCCGCGACGATCCGCACCGTGGCGTCGGCCACCACCGAGACGGCGCAGGGCGTCGACGGCGCCCGCGACGCGGCGGCTGAGCTCGCAGCGCTCGCCGACGAGCTGGCGACGACGGTCGCCCGGTTCCGCGTCGATCGCCACGACGACGCGCCGCCGAACGGCGACCCGCACCCGGATAAGCTGGCCACGTTGGGGCCGGTAGCTCAGCTTGGTTAGAGCAGGGGGCTTTTAACCCTCGTGTCGCGGGTTCGAATCCTGCCCGGCCCACCGTGGATCACGTCTTCCGTCGGGCCTCGCGCCTCCTCGTCCTGGCGCCCGATGGGCGCGTGCTGCTGCTGCGCCTCACGCCGTCGTTCCGTGATCCCTTCTGGGTGACGCCGGGCGGAGGCCTCGACGACGGCGAGTCCTACGAGTCGGCGGCGGAACGCGAGCTCCGTGAGGAGGTCGGGCGCACGCTCCCGCTCGGCGCGTGCATCTGGACCCGTAACGTCGTGTTCACCTGGGAGCGCTGGCGCGTCCACCAGGAGGAACGGACATTCCTGGTCCCGACCCGCGACGCGTTCGAGGCGGTCACGGTCTTCCCGGACGAAGAGCCGATCACGGGCTCGGCTTGGTTCGGCGTCGATGAACTCCGAAGCGAGACCGAAACGGTCTATCCCCTCGGTCTGGCGGACCTCGTCTCCCAGCTCCTGGAGGACGGCGTCCCCGGCCGCCCGCTGGATCTCGGCACCGTGATCGAGTAAGTACCGTCGGCGCCGGCGCATAGGGTCACGCGGTGGAACGGGCGCGATGGGGACGTTGGACGTTGCTCATACCCGAGACGAGGCGTGAACGTGCGCGCGGCCTCCTCGGGCGCGATCACCTCGACCCGTGGACGGCGCTCGTGCTCCCGCGGTGCCGGTCGGTGCACACGTTCGGCATGCGATTCCCGATCGACGTCGTGATGATCGACCGTCGCGGGCGTCCCGTCGGCGTCGTCACGTTGCGCCCACGCCGATCGGCGTGGCGCGTGGCGCGAACGCGACATCTGGTCGAGGTCGCGGCGGGCCGCGGTCGGGCGTTCAGCGGATCTCTCGCCGGAAGTACCACTCCCGCAGCTCTCGGCATCGACCGTCCCCGGCGAACCGCAGCAGCACGATGCCGTCGTACTGCACGCGCACCGGGTCGCCGGCGTTGCGGGTGACCACCAGCCAGTGCACGACCGCGACGTCGCCGTCGAGCGCCTGGATCTCCCACTCGAGCTCGACCTGCTGCGAGATGCCGGCCGTCCAGCGCTGGACGATCTCGTCTCGACCGACCCACGGCTCCGCGAACGCATCGATCACGTAGACCGCGTCCTCGGTGAACAGGTCGGCCACCTCGACCGGATCGTTCGAGAGCCACGCGCGCCGGAACGACTCCATCCACGTCGCGACCCCCGCGCGGTCCACGCCGTCACCTTACGCCGCTGCGCAACAGGCGGGTGAGCGACCATCGATGGTGCACTGCAGGTCGTCCGCGTCCGGACGCGATATGGCAGGAGACCTGTGCATGCCCTTGCTATCCTGCAACCGCGTCTCGAACCGGAGGCGAGCCCTGCGTCCCCATCGTCTAGTGGCCTAGGACGCCGCCCTTTCAAGGCGGAAGCACGGGTTCGAACCCCGTTGGGGGCACGCATCACCCGCACCACCGGCGCACACGCGCCATGACAACTGCACACGCGCCTGTAGAGGAGTCCGGCCGTCCTCACCGCCCTGTCAAGGCGGAGATCGCGGGATCGAAGCCCGTCAGGCGCGCTAGGGTCGACGAGGCCCGAGCCGGCACGCCCGGCCAGGTAGCTCAGTTGGTAGAGCACGCGGCTGAAAACCGCGGTGTCGGCAGTTCGATCCTGCCCCTGGCCACCGTCTTCTACACTCCTCGCCGTGCTGGCCCCAGCCGCGATCGATCGCACGCTCCTGCAGGAGATCAAGGACGTCGAGGATGCGCGCTTCCACGAGGCGCGGCCGCGTTCGGCCGAGCTCTGGACGCGCGCTTGGGAGTCGATGCCCAACGGCGTCCCGATGGCATGGCATCGGGGCTCCTACGATCACCTGCCGTTGTGGGTCGCCACCGGCCAGGGCGCGCGGTTCACCGACGTCGACGGGTTCACCTACAGCGACTTCAACATCGCCGACATGTCGATGTTCTGCGGCTATGCGCCCGAACCGGTCGTTCGGGCGGTGAGCGAGCGCATGGCGCTCGGCAACCAGTTCCTGCTGCCGACCGAGGACGCCATCGTCGTCTCCGAGGAGCTGGCGCGGCGGTACGGGGTGCCGAAGTGGCAGTACACGTTGTCGGCCTCGCAGGCCAACACCGAGGTGATCCGCGTCGCTCGCGTGGTGACCGCTCGCGACAAGGTCCTGCTGTTCGACGGCAAGTACCACGGTCATTTCGACGAGGCGCTCGTGGAGCTCGGGCCGGACGGGCGGCTCGTTCCCGAGGAGCACGGGCTGCCGAACGACGTCACCGAGCACACCGTGATCGTCCCTTTCAACGATCTCGAGGCGCTCGAGGCGGCCCTCGGGCGAGGCGACATCGCGCTCGTGATGGCCGAACCGGCGATGACCAACAACTTCGGCCTCGTCATGCCCGACGAAGGGTTCCACGAAGGACTTCGGAAGCTCACGCGCGCGGCGGGCGCGTTGCTCGCCTACGACGAGACCCATACCCAGGTGTTCGGCCCGGGTGGCCTGACGGCCGCATGGGGTCTCGAGCCCGACTTCATCAGCGCTGGCAAGTCGATCGCGGGCGGCGTCCCGTTCGGCGCGTGGGGAACGACCGATGAGGTCGCGATGTTCCTCACCCAGGTGAAGGGCCCCGACGGGGAGCGGACCGACATGGTCGCGCTCGGCGGCACCTTGTTCAGCAACGCGCTGTCGATGGCGGCCGCGCGGGCGACGATGCTCGAGGTGCTAACCCCGGATGCCTACGAGCACACCCAGCGGCTCGGCGAGCGGCTCGCCAACGGTATGCGCACGAGCGTCGAGCGGAGCGGCCTGCCCTGGCACATCCCGCACCTCGGGCCCCGAGCCGGGTACACGTTCCGGCCCGAGCCGATCCGCAACGCTGCCGAGGGCCGCGCCACCGCGAACGGCTACCTCACCCGGCTGATCCGCATCTGGCTCGCGAACCGCGGCGTATGGGAGGCGATCGTCGGCGCGGGCCCGGTCGTCCCCGTTCCCGCGACCGAGGAGGACGTCGACGCCTACGTGGACGCGTGGGACTCGCTGCTGGTGCGGCTCACGTCGTGAGCGCGCTCAGTTGAACTGCTCGCGGTTGCGGAACTCCAGCCAGCGCACGAGCACCGACTGGTAGACCTCCGCCGACTCGGCAGCTTCGTGGCGCGACAAAGCGTCGAGGGCCCGCTGGATCTGCTCGGCGCTGTGGTCGTCGTCCATCTCGTCCCAGCTCATCAGGTCGGACAGCTCGCCGTAATCGAGCTCGACGATGCTGCGCGGATCGAACGTGACGAGCCATTGGTGGAGGTCGACCAGCAGCTCCCCGAGCTGGGCGAAGTCGGAACGGCGAAGGGTCGGCATCACGTTCTCGATGCGGCGCATCGCGCGCCGCGCCGGCGTGCGGTATCGGAGCCGTAGCCGCGCGAACTCGTCGTCGGCGATCGTGCGCTCCTCGGGACGGAACAGCACGAACCAGCGCAACGGCACGTGCCAGGCGGTCTGCAGCACGAACGGGACCGCATGCGGATCGCGACGGTGCAGCCGGCCGAGCTCCCGCCGCGCGCGCCGGGCCTCCTTCTTCGAGACGACCATCGGCCAGAACTCGGCCATCAGCTCGTCGGGCGGGTCGGCGATCGACCGCAGCACACGCAGGCGCATGCGGTGCGGCGCCAGATAGGTACGCCCGTCGAAGACGCGGACGTCGGCGATCTCGCGACCGCCGGGCGCGAGCAGCCCGACGCCGGTCTGGGTCGGGCGGTCGGCGAAGCGCGGCGTTCCCGACCGCCGTCGTTCGGTGACGAGCCACCGCTCCCAATGCACCTGTTCGTCGTGCTCGAACCCGTCGAGCGGCTGGAACACACGGAGGTAGGCGCTAGGGACCATCGGTGCGGAGTTTAGCGAGGGGTGAGGTCACGTATCCTCTCGGCATCCGTCGCAAGGAGCTTCAACCGTGGCCGACCGCAAGGCGCAGCCGCCCGCGCACTGGGGCGGGACCGAGGCGCGGCGCGTGCTCGCCCCCGACGGGACGGCCGTAGGCGATCCCTCGGTCGGCCTCGATCCCGATGGGCTCCGTGAGCTGCTCCGATGGATGGTCCTCGCTCGGCGGCTCGATCGCGAGTGCATCGCGCTGCAGCGCCAGGGCGAGCTGACCGTCTACCCCGGGTTCGAGGGCCAAGAAGCCGCGCAGATCGGCTCGGCGACCGCGCTCGGCCCCGCCGACATGGTGTGGCCGACCTTCCGAGAGCTCGCGGTCGCGCTCGTGCGAGGCGTCGATCCGGTCCAGTACCTCCAGTACCACCGGGGAACGTGGCACGGCGGACCGTACGACCCACGGGCGACCCGCTTCGGGCCGATCTGCATCCCGATCGCGACGCAGATCGCGCACGCGGCCGGCGGCGCCCTCGGGCAACAGCTCGACGGCTCCGACGCCGTCTCGATCGCCTACTTCGGCGACGGCGCGACGAGCGAGGGCGACTTCCACGAGGCGGCGAACCTCGCCGGGGTGTGGAAGCTGCCGCTCGTGCTGTTCTGCCAGAACAACGGGTGGGCGATCTCGCTGCCGACGTCGCAGCAGACCGCCGGTGAGATCTGGCGCAAGGCAGATGGCTACGGCTTCCCGGGCGTCCGTGTCGACGGGAACGACGTGCTCGCGGTGTACGCCGCGACCCGCGAAGCCGTCGATCGAGCACGCCGCGGCGACGGACCCACCCTGATCGAGGCGATGACGTATCGGATCGGGGCGCATTCGACCGCCGATGACCCGAAGCGCTATCGCGCCGATCCGGATGTGGAGGCCGCGCGGACGTTCGATCCGATCACGAGGTTCCGCGCGTGGTTGGCGGCCGAGGGTCTCGTCGACGACGCGTTCGTCGCGGACCGCGAGGCCGAGGCGGAGCGCTTCTCGATGCAGGTTCGGGAAGGCGTCATCGCGACACCCGCGCCGCCAGCGGAGTGGCTGTTCGAATGGGTGTACGCCGAACCGGGCGCGTCGTTCGAGCGCATGCGGGCGGAGGCGCTGTCGTGACGTCGTGGACCATGAGCGCCGCGCTCAACCGCGCCTTGCACGACGCGATGGAGGTCGACCTGTCTCTTATACACATCTCCGAGCCCACGAGAC
>JBKPRM010000032.1:0-4849 GCA_046734555.1 Actinomycetota bacterium
GACGCTGGGTGACGTCGAAATCGGTGATGGAGCCCTCGCGCAGCGGCCGCATGCCGGCGACCTCGCCGGAACCGCCGCCGATGATCCGCCACGCCTCCTCGCCGACCGCGACGACGTCGTTCGAAACGGCATGCAAGGCGACGACCGTCGGCTCGTCGAAAACGATCCCGTCGCCGAGCCGGTACACGAGCGTGCTGGCGGTGCCGAGGTCGATCGCGAGCTCGCGTGGCACGTCAGGCTCCCATCACCCAGTCGGCCTCACCCGTCGTGAGTGCCTCCTTCTTCCAGATCGGCACGTCGTGCTTCAGCTCCTCGATGCCGTAGCGCGCGGCCTCGAACGCCTCCGCACGATGGGGCGCGGACGCGGCCACGACAACGCTCGGCTGGCCGATGGAGAGCGTGCCGGTGGCGTGCAGGAGCGCGACCCGGCAGATCGTCCATCGGCCGTGCATCTCGTCCGCGATCGCCTCGAGCCGCTCGATCGCGAGCTCGTCCCAGGCCTCGTAGGTGAGGTCGGTGACCTCGGCCCCGTCGGAGGAACGGTCCCGCACGGTCCCGATGAACACGCACGTGCCGCCGGCCGCTGGGTCGGCGACCGCCTCGAGCGCCTGGTCCACCGACGCGGGCTCGGGCGAGATGCGGATGAGCGTGCGATCTGCCGCCATACGCCCATCGTAGTCGCCACCCGGTGGCAGCCCCGCCGTTCGTGCAGCTGGTCGTCGTAGGCTGGCACGAGATGTCGATGCCTGAGTTCCCGTTCGGGATGGATCCGGAGTCGCTCAAGGACGCGCCGCTGTTCCGCGAGCTGCAGCGGGTGATGACGGGCTCGTCCGGCCCCGTCCAGTGGGAGCTCGCCCGCCAGATCGGCGTCGCGGGCGCCGCGGAGTCGGGCTCGGACCCCGAGCCGGACGGAACCGCGGCAACCGGATTCGAAGAGGCCGTTCGGCTGGCCGAGCTCCGGATCGTCGACCTCACGTCGTTCGAGCCCTCGACCGAGGTGCTCGCCGCCGAGGTCGTGCGGCGGGCGGGATGGATCGCGACGGCGATCGAGGAGTACCGGCCGCTGATCGAGACCGCCGCGACCCGTATGTCGGACTCCCTCGTGCAGGCGCTCGCGGAGCAGGCGCCGCCGGGCGAGGAGAGCGACCCCTTGGCGGCGCTGGGCCTAGAGTCGCCCCGCGCGCTGATCGGCCAGCTCGGGCCCTTGCTGCAGGCGACGCAGGTCGGTCAGGTGTTCGGCTTCCTCGCGACGCGGGTGTTCGGCACAGACGACGTCGGCATCCCACACGCGGGCGGTGGCCCACTGCGCTTCGTCCTGACGAACATCGAGGCGGTCGAGCGCGACTGGTCGCTCGACCCGCGCGAGTTCCGGACCTTCGTCGCCCTGCATCAGGTCGTGCACCGGCTGCAGTTCGGGCGTCCCTGGCTCCCGGCGCACGCGACCGCCGTGATCGACGACTTCCTGTCGAGCATGACGATCGACGTCGACGCGATCCAGGAACGGTTCGCGTCTCTCACGCCCACCGACCCCGAGTCGTTCCAGCGCGCGTTCGCCGAGGAAGCGGGATCGATGTTCGGCGTCGTCCTGGACGACGAGCAACGGCTCAAGCTCGACCGCGTCCGCGCGCTGATCGCGTCGGTCGAGGGCCACGGCGACCACGTGGCGACGACGGTCGCGCGCGAGCTGCTCGGCACGTATCCGAAGATCGAGGAGGCGATGCGGCGGTATCGCGACGACGAAGAGCTCGATCCGTTGTTCGCGAAGCTGCTCGGCGTCGACGTCGGCAAGGAGCACGTGGCGACCGGGCGCTCGTTCTGCGACACGGTGGTCGAGCTCACCGACGAGGCGACGCTCACGCGGATGTGGACCGACGCCGACTCGATGCCGTCGTGGCCGGAGATCGAAGAGCCACGACTCTGGCTGGCCCGCACCGTCTGACGCCTCCGGTATCCTTCGCGCCATGCCGGAGCTGATCGCGGGCGAGCTGGTCGCCGCGGCCGTGGTCGACGCGCGCGTCTGGGCTTCGCAGGGCAACGTCTCCCCCGACGGCATCTACCTGACGGGCCAGCCGGGCCCCGCCCTCCCGTTCGTGCTCTTCCGCGCGTGGAAGGTCCCCGTCGGCGTCGTCCAGGAAGAGGTGCGGCTGTTCGGGCCGTCCGGGCGCCTCGTGTTCCGCTGGGGGCCCGAGTACCGGCGGATGGCGGGCATGTTCGATTTGACGACCGAAGTCGATCAGGTGGCGGATTCGCTGTTCGATGAGACCGGGCTGTTCGTCGCCTCGTTCGTGCTCGACGACCAGGTGCTCGGCGAGATCGAGGTGCCCGTCTACGTGCAGGCCGAGCCGCCGAAGCTCGAGAAGGACGTCGAGGACGGCCTCAAGAAGTCCGACGTGATCTGGGTCGGCGCGCGGATCGGCGGCAAGCTGCGCACCGTGCCAGCGTGGTTCGCCTACCGGAACGGACGGATCTACGTGCTGTCCCAGCGCGAACCCGGGCCCGACGAGCAAACGATCCCCGGCGTCGGCACCGCGAAGGAATTCACCGTGATCACCCGGCGGAAGCTCCGCGACACCGCGCTGAACGAGCTCACCGCGTCGGGCCGCGTGCTCGAGGGCGATGAGTGGGAGGAAGCGGCCAAGCTCCTGGTCGACCGGCGCCGCTCCCGCAACGGCCCGCCGGATCAGGCGCTCGCGCGGTGGCGCAAGACCTGCGACATCATCGAGCTCACGCCGAGCGTTCCCGCGTCTTAGCGGTTCACCGGACGCCCGAGGGCGTCGGCGATCGCTTGCAGTTGCTTCCCGAGCGCGACAACCTCGTCCGGCAGCAGCGCCTGGGCTCCGTCGACGAGCGCGTCCTCGGGCCGTGGATGGATATCGATCATCACCGCGTCGGCGCCGCCGGCGAGCGCGGCGCACGCCATCGGTGCCACGAGCGATCGCTTCCCCACCGCGTGCGAGGGGTCGACCATCACCGGCAGATGCGATTCCTGTTGGGCGACCGCCATCCCGGCCAGGTCGAGCGTGTTCCGTGTCGAGGGCTCGAACGTCCGGATCCCGCGCTCACACAAGATGACCTCGGAGTTGCCGCGCTGGGCGACGTATTCGGCAGCCTGCAGCCATTCCTCGATCGTCATCGCGAGGCCGCGCTTCAGCATCACCGGCTTATTGGTCAGCCCGACCTCTTTCAGCAGCTCGAAGTTCTGCGCGTTGCGCGTGCCGATCCGGATGCAGTCGGCGACGTCGGCGACGTGGGCGACCTGCGAGACGTCGACCACCTCCACGACGAACGGCAGGCCGAACCGCCGGCGCGCCTCCTGCAGGATCTCGATCCCCTGCTCCCCGAGTCCCTGGAACGAATAGGGCGACGTCCTCGGTTTGAAGACGTCGCCTCGCATGACCGTCGCGCCCGCATCCTTCGCGGCGCGCACCGACGTCATCGTCTGTTCCTCGCTCTCGACGGCGCACGGGCCCGCGATCAACGTGAACGAGTCACGGCCGATCGGCACCGTGCCGATCTTGACGACGGTGGTTTCAGGATGCAGGTCGCGTGACACCATCTTGTACGGCTTGCCGATCTGGATCACGTGATCGACGCCGGCCATCTGGCGCCACTCGATCGACTTGAACCGCTCGGTGTCGCCGACGAGGCCGATGATCGTGTGGACGGTCCCCCGGGAGACGAACGCCTCGCCGCCGTTGGCGCGCACGCGTTCGGAGACGGCTTCGATGTCGCCGTCGGTGGCGCCCTGCTGCATCACGATGACCATCTGGTCGAACCTCCACGTTCGGCCCGGTCGCACAGCCCGGAGACTCGAAACCCCGGGCGGTTCGGCCCGGGGTCGCTGGCTGCTGGCGGCGGCAGGCGACTACGCCGGGTCGGACCCGACGTAGGTAAACGACCAGCCGCTTCGGTGCTGCATGGCAGGCATCGTGTCAGACCCCGTCAGGGCTGGCAAGCATCGACCAGCCGGAGGGATCGACCACCTGGCGCCGCTGCCAGGCAGGATCGGACCCGGGGTGGTCGACGCGGTAGTGCCCGCCCCGGCTCTCGGTCCGGCGCAGCGCCGCCGTTGCCATGAGCCAGGCGACGAGCGTCGCCGGGCGTGCGGCGGCAGGGTCGGCGGCCGTGGCCAGCTCGTCGCAGAGCTTGGCGAGGTCCGGTCCGTCGCGCCGGACACCGAGGAACCGGTCGGTCCGTTCCCGGATCGCGCCTAGTGCCATGGCCCCTGCGGGCTGCGGATCCAGTGGGTCCGTCGCCGCGACGACAGGCCCCGGCTGGTCGTCGGCGACCGCGGCACGCCGGCCGAACACCAGCGCCTCCGCGAGCGAATTGGAGGCGAGTCGGTTGGCGCCGTGCACGCCGGTGCTCGCGACCTCGCCCGCAGCGAACAACCCGGGCACCGTCGTTCGCCCCGAGAGATCCGTCAGCACGCCGCCCATGCAGTAGTGCGCCGCCGGCGCGACCGGCACGGGGGTCGTCGCGATGTCGAGCCCCACCTCGCGACATTGGTCGTCGGCGGTCGGGAACCGTCGCGCGACGTCGGGAACCCGGGTCGCGTCGAGGAACACGGGCTGCCCGGTCTCCTCGCGCACCTGCAAGACCGCGCGCGCGACGATGTCGCGCGGGGCCAGGTCGCCGCGCGGATCGAACCGATCCATGAACCGTTCACCGTGGGCGTCCACCAGGACGGCGCCGTCGCCTCGCAACGCCTCGGTCAGCAGCCGTGCCGGGCGGCCGGGCACGTCCAGCGCCGTCGGGTGGAACTGGACGAACTCGACGTCGGCGAGCGCCGCTCCCGCGTCCCACGCGAGCGCGAACCCCTCTCCGACCGAGGTGTCCGGCCCCGTTC
>JBKPRM010000033.1:0-6379 GCA_046734555.1 Actinomycetota bacterium
CCCCCTCATGCCGCAGGAGATGCGGGTGACCGCCTGGGTCTACGACGTGCGGAACGGGCTCCTGCGCCGCGTCGACTGACGAGAGCCGGAGGGGCCCTCGAGCGGGCACCGTGCGAGACTGGCTGTCGCATGGACGCGCTCACGAAGGAAGCGCCCGGTCCGGGGCTGACGCTGACGCAGGTGCCCGAGCCCGAGATCGGCATCAACGACGTCTTGATCCGGGTCGACCGAACCGGGATCTGTGGCACCGACGTCCACATCGCCGACTGGAACGACTGGGCGCAGCACGCCGTGAAGCCGCCGCTCGTCGTCGGGCACGAGTTCGTCGGCGAGGTCGTCGAGGTCGGCACGAACGTCAGCGATTTCCACCCAGGTGAGCTCGTCAGCGGCGAGGGCCACGTCGTGTGCGGGCGGTGTCGGAACTGCCTCGCCGGCCGCCGGCACCTCTGCGCGAACACTTCGAGCGTGGGGGTCGATCGAGCCGGCGCGTTCGCCGAGCTGATCTCGTTGCCGATGACCAACGTCTGGCACCACGACCCGCAGATCGACCGGGACGTGGCCGCGATCTTCGACCCGTTCGGCAACGCCGTGCATTCGACGCTGACCTTCCCCGTGCTCGGCGAGGACGTCTTGATCACCGGCGCGGGGCCCATCGGCCTGATGGCCTGCGCCGTCGCCCAGCACGCCGGGGCGCGCTACGTCGTCGTCACCGACGTGAACCCGTATCGACTCGAGCTCGCGAAGGTGCTCGGCGCGACGCTCGCGGTCGACGTGCGGACGACGACCCTCGCCGAGGTGCAGCAGGCGCTCGACATGAAGGAGGGGTTCGACGTCGGCCTCGAAATGAGCGGCAACCCCGACGCGCTGCACGACATGCTCGCGAACATGTGCCACGGCGGGAAGATCGCGCTGCTCGGGCTGCCGGACCGCGACTTCGCCGTCGATTGGAACACCGTCATCCACGACCAGATCACCATCACAGGTGTGTTCGGCAGGGAGATGTACGAGACCTGGTACAAGATGACCGTGATGCTGCAGGGCGGGCTCGACGTCGCGCCCGTGATCACCCACCGGTTCCACTACACCGCGTTCGAAGAGGCCTTCGAGGCCGTGCGTTCCGGCAACGCGGGCAAGGTCTTGCTCTACTGGCGGGAGGAGCCGTGATCGGCGATCTGCGCGCCGAGCTGGGCGAGGAGCTCGCCGAGATCGAGACGGCGGGCACCTTCAAGACCGAACGCGCGATCACGTCGCCACAAGGACCGCACGTCACGATCGCCGGCCGAGGAGACCGAACGATCGTCAACCTCTGCGCCAACGACTACCTCGGTCTCGCGAACCATCCGGACGTGCGAGCCGCCGCACGCGAGGCGCTTGATCGATGGGGCTTCGGTGTCGCGTCGGTGCGGTTCATCTGTGGCACGCAGGTGCTGCACGAGGAGCTCGAGTCGGCGATCACGGGCTTCCTCGGGACCGAGTCGACGATCCTGTACCCGTCGTGCTTCGATGCGAACGGCGGGTTGTTCGAGACGCTCCTGGGCGAGCAGGATGCCGTCATCTCCGACGCGCTGAACCACGCGTCGATCATCGACGGGATCCGCCTGTGCAAGGCCAGGCGCCTGCGCTACGCCAACGGCGACATGGCGGAGCTCGAGGCGCGACTACAGGAAGCCGCCGGGGCGCGACGGACGCTGATCGTCACCGACGGCGTGTTCTCGATGGACGGCTACATCGCCGATCTGCCGGGCATCTGCGACCTGGCCGAGCGATACGACGCGCTCGTGATGGTCGACGACTCGCACGCGGTCGGTGTGCTCGGGAAGCGCGGTCGCGGGACGCCCGAGCACCACGGCGTGACCGACAGGGTCGACATCATCACGGGGACCCTGGGCAAGGCCTTGGGCGGTGGGGGAGGCGGCTATACGAGCGGTCGGCGCGAGATCGCCGATCTGTTGCGGGAGCGCTCGCGTCCCTACCTCTTCTCGAACAGCATCACGCCGGTGGTCGCGGCGGCCTCGCTCCGGGCGCTGGAGCTCTTGAGCGCCTCGACCGAGCTGCGTGATCGGCTCGAGTCCAACGCACGGCTGTTCCGCACGTTGATGGCGGACACCGGCCTCGAGGTGCTGCCCGGTGAGCACCCGATCGTGCCGGTGATGATCGGCGACGAGCAGCGGCTCGCACCGATCACGACAGCGGCGTTCGACGCGGGCCTGCACGTGGTCGGATTCTCGTATCCGGTCGTGCCCCTCGGCACGGCGAGGATCCGGACGCAGGTATCGGCGGCGCATTCCGAGGACGACCTGCGCTTCGCGGCGGACGTGTTCGCGCGCGTCGCAGCTGTCTAGGCGGTCGCGTACGAATCGACGCGGATCTCCAGACCGACGCGAGATGCGACGAAGACGGGATAGCCGCTCGGCTCGACAGCGACCCGGAACCCGGCGTCCTGGACGTCCGCGTTCGGGATCGCGGCCTGGAAGGCTGTTGGCGGCCCGCTCGCCGGATAGGCCAGGGTGATCGACCCCGGCGTCGCTCCAGAGTTCGTCCCCGAGCCGGTCACGTAGACGTTCCCGCCGGCGCCGACCGCCACATCGGTCGGTTGACCCGACTCGTCGATCTCGTCCTCGCGTGCCGTCCAATCGACCGATCCGTCGCTCAGGTACCTCCGCGTCAGGAAGTGGTCCACGAGTCCGACACGGACGCTGGTCGCGAGCGCTATCGACGCGCCGTCGGGTGAGACAGCGACGAACGGCCCTCCGCTCGGCCGGTTCGCCCCCCGAGTGATCGACCGACGCCACAGGTGGGTGCCGTCGTGTGGGTCGTACGCGATCGTCGCGATGTCGCTGAGGGCATCACCGTAGACGCCGGTCACGTAGAGCGTGGTGCTGCCGACCGCCGCATCGGTGCTCGTGGCCTGCGTCGAACCACCGCCGAAGGTCTTCGTCCAGACGAAGCTGCCGTCGGTCTTGTAGGCCAGCGTGTACATCTTGGAATGCCCGTCGGCGTCGTACAGCCGGCCGACGATGAGCAGGTAGCCACCCACGGACTCAAGGGCCGTCAAACCGGCGAGGGTCTCCGACGTGATGGCATCGCGCGACCACAGGCGGGTCCCGGTGGGGTCATACGCGATGAGCCGTCCGAGCGTGCCGTGCACGAGGACGTAGGTCGAGCCGTCGATCACCGTGAGGTCGGTCGGGAAGTCGGTGGCCGGGTTCGTCACACGGCGGACCCACCGCCGCGAGCCGTCGGCGGCGTAGGCGATGGTGACGGCGTCGACCTGGCCTGTGCCGGCGCTCGACTCGCTCCCACCGCTCACCATGACACCGCCGGAGAACGGGTCATACACGATGGCGACCGCCAGATCCGAGCCGTGCACCGGCCCGTCGTAGCGGCGCACCCAGATCGTGTCGCCGGTGTACGCGTCATACGCGATCGTGACGATGTCGGTGAAGGTTCCGGTCGTGCCGGTGCTGGCCGTCGTGGTGCCGACGACGTAGACGCGATGCAGCACAGGATCGACGGCGACCCCGCTCGGGGTGTCGCGACCCGAAGCCGGGCCGTCGTAGGTCTTGGTCCAGAGCGAGTCACCCGGCGATGCCTCAGCCGGGACCGCGATGAGCGCGATCAGCAGTGCGGCGACGAGCGATGGCAGGAGCCTGCGAGCCGACATCCGCCTCGACGCTAGCGACCACCGCCTCCCCAGGTCAATCGACCGTTCGGTACCCGAGGTAGGCCTGACCCCCTCGGAACCGGCGCTCGTCGACCAGCTCCAGCCGCTGCAGGACACCGGGCGGGAAGGCGCTCGTGCCGCCGCCGACGATCACGGGCGCCAAGATCAGGTGGCAGTGGTCGACGAGCCCGGCGGCGAACGCCTGCGCGGCGAGCGTCGGCCCGCCGATGCTGACGTCACCCACTGCGAGCGCCTTCACCGCGCGGATCGCGTCAGGATCGAGACGGCGCTCGAGCGTCGTCTTGTCCGTCGTGACGTCATCGAGTTGGCGGGAGAACACGATCTTGTCCGCGGCGCGCCATATCTCGGCGTACTCCCTGACGTGCTCCGGCTGGCCCTCCACGGCGTCGGGCGTGTCCCAGAACCGCATCACCTCGTACATCCGCCGGCCGTAGAGGTAGGTGCCGATCGACCGCTCGAGCCCGTTGACGAAGCGGTGCACCTCTTCGTCGGGCTCGGCCCAGTCGAAGTTGCCGGCCGCATCGGCGACGAATCCGTCGAGCGACGCGATCGCCAGGTAGTGGAGCTCACCCATCCGCTCATCCTGCCTCGGGTGCCGGATGCGGCGCCAACCGCGTGGTCGCGGTCCAGACGATCGCGATGGCGACGGTCAGCCCGATCGCCGAGCCGACGAACAGCTGTGAGGGGCCGATGTGCTCGTAGACCCAACCACCGATCACGCTGCCGACGACCGGCGCGAGCCCGGCGGTGCACATCTGCGCGAGCGTCTGGCCGGTGTTCCGGAGTCGCGTGGGCACCAACGTGCCCGTCATCACGACGACGCTCACATAGGTGAGCCCGAACCCGATCCCCACGCCGACCCGGACCGCGGTGACGGCCGCGGGGGCGCTGACCACCGACCACAGCAGCGACGCCAGCACGTAAACGCTCCCGCCGGCGACGAACAGGAGCCGAACGCCGAACCGGCGGATCAACGTCGAGCTCGATCGCATGAACGGGATCTCGAGGAACGCGGACACCCCCGCCGCGATCCCGACCAGGAACGGCCCGCCGCCACCCGACTCGATCCGCAACGGGACGAAGTCCCATGCCGCGTGCTGCGCGGCGCCGAACACGAGGAGCCCGAGCAGGTACAGCGGCAGCCGAGGCACGTGCGCGAGCGCGTCGCCGAAGGCACCGAGCCGCGTGCGCTCGTGCGTCGGTGCCGGCCGCACCTTCGGGAAGCCGCCGACGAAGACCGCCGAGAGCGCGAGTCCGATCGCGTAGGCCGGAAGCATCCACCCGAGTCCCGCAACCTCGAACAGCGCCCCGAAGGCGATCGCGCCGACCCCCCACCCGACGCTCGCCCACAACCGGAAGGCGCCGTAGTCGTGCATCCGCGCGGGCCCGAGCAGGTTCAGCGCGAGCGCGTCGGTGAGCGGCGTGACGGCCGCGGCCGCGGCCGACATCACCGCGACGGCCCCGAGCACCAGGACGAGCAGCGAGCCGGTCGCGGCGAGCGCCAGTGACGCGGCCGCCGCCAGGATCAGCGCGCGCTGGAGGGTGCGGACCGTCCCGCCGCGCCGGTCGGCGGCGTGACTCCAGAAGGGAGCCGCGGCGATCGCGGCCAGGGCCATCGCCCCGAGCACCAGCCCGATCTCGGAGGGGGAGAGCCCGCGATCGTGGAGCCACAACACGAAGAACGGGATCTCTCCCGCGGCGACCAGCCAGAGCAGCGCGAACAGACGCCGCAGCCGTGTGTCGAGGATCTCGGTGTCGGGTCGTGCGGGCTCCATCCCGCGGCGCATCGTAGGCGCTTGGCGCGTTCGGTCAGGCCGTGACGGTGACCCGCGGGTTCACCTCGTAGACGCGGACGTCACGACTGACGCCTTTCAGCTCGACCCGATCGAGCGGCGAGGCCTCGACGAGGTCGGCGACCGCCTCGAGCGTCTGCGCGTTCACCAGGATCTGGCCCGCCGTCGCGTGGTCGGACAACCGCGATGCGAGGTTCACCTCGTTGCCGAGCACCGTGTAGTCGCTGCGCGCTGACGACCCGATGTCGCCGACCGTGACCCAGCCGGTCGCGATCCCGATCCCGATCTGGAACGACTCCCGGTAGCGGCGGGTCCACTCCTCGCGCATCTCGAGCATGCGCTCGCGCATCTCGAACGCCATCGTGACCGCGCGGGCCGGGTGGTCGTCCTGCCAGATCGGGTCGCCGAAGAAGACCATCAGCGCGTCGCCGACGTACTTGTCGAGCGTGCCCTCGTGCCGGAACACGATGTCGGTCATCTCGGACAGGTAGTCGTTGACCTGCGCGATCAGCTCATCGGGCTCCATCCGCTCGGACGCTTCCGTGAATCCCCGCACGTCGGAGAAGAACGTCGTTAGGTACTTCCGGCGCGAGCCGAGATCCAGATCGCCGACGTGCTCGACGATGGACTCCGCGAGTTTCGGAGACAGGTACCGCTTGAGGCGCGACATGCGCTCGAGCTCAGACACCTTCGCATCCACCGTCTCCTGCAGGTTCTCGTTCAGGTCACGCAACTGCCGGTACGCGCCCGAGAGTCGCACCGCCGTGACGTTGACGTTGTTCGCGAGGTTGCCGAACTCGTCTCGGTTGGGCACGTCGACGCGTGCGTCGAAGTCGCCGCCCGCGAGGCGCTCGAGCGCGACGTCGACGCGGCGAACGGGCCGGATCAGCGACCACGAGAG
>JBKPRM010000034.1:0-8275 GCA_046734555.1 Actinomycetota bacterium
GGACGGCGCTGTCGACGGCGCGCGCCATCGCCGAGGCGCGGCATGGCGAGTGGGCGCCGCCGAACGCGATCGGGGAGCACGCGGTATCCCGTGGGGCCGACGTCGAGGGCGTCCACGTGCACGCGGTGCGTCTGCCGGGGCTCGTTGCGCACCAAGAGGTGGTGTTCGGGGGGCCGGGACAGGTCCTGTCGATCCGCCACGACGCGATGGACCGAGCCGCATTCATCCCCGGCGTGCTGCTCGCGATCCGTGCCGTCGCCGAGCGGCCGGGTCTCACCGTCGGGCTCGACGCGCTGCTCGACCGCCGCTGATCGCCCGCGGCTAGGCTAGCCACATGGAGTTCCGTGCCATCACGCCCGAGGAGATCGACCCGTTCTTCTCCTCGCTGTCGACCGCCTTCGCCGATGCGCGCCCCGATCCCGAAGAGGTGCGCTCCGACAAGGAGGTGATCGAGCCGGACCGCTCGTTCGCCGCGTTCGACGAGGGCAGGATCGTGGGGTGCGCGAGCGCCGCCTCGCAGCGGATGGTGGTGCCGGGCGGAGCCCTGGTGCCGACGGCAGGCATCACGATGGTCGGGGTCCTGCCGACCCACCGGCGCCGCGGGATCCTCCGGCGCTTGATGGGGATGCTCCTGGATCAAGCGGCCGAACGAGGGGAACCGCTCGCGACCCTGTTCGCGTCACAAGCTGCGATCTACGGACGCTTCGGGTTCGGTCACGCGGCGATGCACCTCACGTACGACATCGAGCTCGACCGCGTCGCGTGGGCACCGGGCGCCGAGGCGAGTGGCCGCGTGCAGCTGCTGACCCGCGACGAGGCCCTGCCGCTGTTCCGCAAGGTGTACGACGCCGCGATCGCCGGACGCCCGGGCGCCGTCGAGCTCGACGACCGATGGCTCAACGTCGGCTTCTGGGAGTCGTCCAAAGACGATGAACGCGTCTTCTATGCCGTGCACGAGGATGACGAGAGCGTCGCGGACGCATTCGCGATGTACAACGTGAAACACGAATGGCCGCGCGGGCTGCCCCACCTCGAGATGAAGGTTCGGCGGCTCGTGACGACCACGCCGGCGTCCAACGCTTCGATGTGGCAGTACCTGTTCGGTGTCGATCTCGTGTCACGCGTGAAGGTCGACACCCGTGCGGTCGACGATCCGCTCCTGTGGCAGGTGGAGGAACCGCGCGCGCTCCGCCCGGAGCTCGACGACGGCCTGTTCCTTCGACCGGTCGACCTGACGGGCGCCCTCGCCGCGAGGGCCTACGCCGCGGATGGCCGGGTGGTGCTCGGGGTCACCGATGCGACCGTGCCCAGCAACGACGGCGCGTTCGAGCTCATCGTCGAAGGCGGCGTGGGAACGTGCCGCGCCGTCCAGCGTGATCCCGACATCGTCGCCTCGATCCACGCGATCGGGTCGATGTATCTCGGGGGAGCGACGTGGGCCGCGTTGGCGGCGGCGGGACGGGTGCATGAGCGCAGCGACGGCGCGATCGAGCGCGCGGACGCGATGTGCCGGACCGACCGCGCACCGTGGCCCGTGCTCTACTTCTGATCCCGTCGATCAGCCAACCGGAGCTCCACCACCTCGACGCGCCCGTCGTCGGCTCGCGTGACGAGCACACCCTCGCACTCCCGCATCGGCTGGACCTCACGGCCCGTGAGCCCGAAGGCAGCGCGTTCCACGAACGGCGTGTGCGTGATGGCGAGGCCGATCCCGCCGTCGGGAACCTCGTCCAGGAGGGCGCGGACGCCCGCGGCCATGCCCTCCGGCGAGCCGCCGGTCGCGTCCTGGCCCGCCAATCCCGGGACGATCGCGTGATCGGGCGGCAGCTGATGGCCCGCGCCACGAAGGATCCATGCCGCCGTCTCGGCCGCCCGCTCCGCCGGCGAGACGAAGACGACGTCGTACCGCTCGGCGCGGCGTCGACCGACGTCTTCGGCGAGCGCGCGCCCGCGCTCGGAGAGCGCGTCGCGGCTGCCGTCGCGCGGCGCGTGGCGCCGAAGCTCGAGTCGTTCCACGTCTGTCTCCTGCTCGGCGGGGGAGGGGCTCGCGTATCATGCCGCATCCATGCGTGCCAGAGCCGTCCTCGCCGCCGTGCTCGTCGTGTGCGTGGCATGCACACACGACGGGTCGCCGGCCACGTCGCCGTCGCCGGCCGAGACGATCGACAACCCAACGACCGATGCTCCCGGCGAGATCGTCGCGGGGGAATGGACGTATTCCCTGTACGGCGTCAAGGCGACGTTCTCGTGGAAGGACGGCCCCGCGACGCTCACGGTGAAGAACGGCAGCGAGCAGCCGGTCGGCGCGCCCGGTCTCTACGTCCTCACGCGCGATCAGCGCCACGTCGACGGCAAGGTCGCCGATGCCGCGCCGCTCGACCCGTCGGACTCCGGCGACTACACCGTGACGTTCCCCGGGGGGCTGCAGCCGACCGACATCGGCCTCGTCGTGCTCGAGCTCGGTGACGTGAACTGGGGCGCGCTGGGGCCGAAGATCCAAGGCTCGTAGAGCGGTTGGCGGTGCGGCCGACCGGCCGTAGGGTGCGCCGATGCGTCGGTTCGGCCTCCTCGTCGGCCTTGCGGCCCTGACGTCGCCGTTCGTCATCGTCGTCGCGGCGGCGCCGCCGGCATCGGCGTCGACGACACTATCGATGCACGGCTCGGTCTTCGACGTCGTCGTGGACGGCGACCACGATCACGTGTTCGTGTCATCTGGCCCGGGTGCGAGCACCGTCGACGTGCTCGACTACTCGGGCGAACCCGTCACCACGCTGTCGATCGCCGGCGCGTCCGGCATGGCACTCGTCGGTTCGACGTTGTTCGTCGCCGCGGCCGACGCCGACCAGATCGTGCCGGTCGACACCGCGACGCTCACCGTCGCCGACGGATTCGACCTCGCGCCGTTGACCGACCCCGGCTCGCTCGCCTACGTCGCCGGGAAGCTCTGGTTCACGACCGGCGCGTGTGGCTCGACGGTGGAGCACGCCAACGTCGATACCGCCGGATCGCACGTCTCGTCCCCCGTGACGCTCGCCGCCGACACATGCCCGCGGTACGCCACGAGCCCCGTCGATCCGGACGTGCTGCTGATGTTCGACGAAGGCGCCGACCCGATGACGCTGTCCGAGTACGACATGTCGACGACGCCGCCGACGCTGGTGCTCGGCGCCGACAACCCCGACGGGTCCGCGGCCGGGGAAGATGCGGTGTTCGCTCCCGACGGCGCGAGCATCGTCACGGCTGCCGAGAGCGAGACCTCGTTCGGGGAGGCCAAGACCTCGGACCTCACGTCGGTCCGGAGCTACGTGGCCGCTGCGGCGCCGGACGCCGTCGACGTCACGGCCGCCGGCGTGGACCGCCTCGCCGGAGGCAGCGACACACCCGAAGGAGACAGCGTCTGGGTCTACGACATCGGGACTTCGACGGCGACGAACACGTTCGATCTGCCCGGCGACGACTCGGTCGTCCCGCACGGCATCGCATGGTCGGACGACGGCACCGCGGTCTCCGTGATCTCGCGCGGGTCGTCCTCGAGTCCCCTGCGTCTCTCCGCCTTCGATCCCGATGCGGTGGCCTCCACGCTGACGCTGTCGGCGACGCCTGGTTCGGTCACGGTCGGCGACCACGTCACCCTGCAGGGAACGCTCACGCCAGACGACGCCTCCGCGGTGGCAGGCGAGAAGGTCGCCCTCTACCGGATGGATGCAGCCGGCACCGAGCGGGTGGGGGCCGCGACCGTCGCCCTCGACGGGTCGTACTCGCTGAAGGACACCGCCAAGGTCGGCGGTCCCACGACGTACCTCGCGCGGTTCGGCGGGAGTTTCGGCGTGAAGCCGTCGGAAGCCACGGACACCGTGACGGTGGCCAAGCTCGCGTCCCACGTCTCGATCAAGCTCAGCGACGCGGCGGTGCCGTTCGGCGACACCGTGCGGATCACCGGTCATCTCGGCGCGGGCACGCGGTCCCGCGTGCTGGAGCTGTACGCGAAGCCCGACGGCGGGCACCAGAGCCTGATCAAGCGAGCGAAGGTCGACGCCCACGGGAACCTGTCGGCCTCGTTCTCGCCGGTCCGGGACACGACGTTCACTGCGCGCTTCGGCGGCGATCGCAGGCATCGCAGCGACGGAGACCATGCGGTGACGCGCGTCCGAGTGATCGTGAACGCCAAGCTCACGAACTTCATCGCGACATCAGGCAAGTACAAGATCTATCGAGGTGGCAAGGCCGCGCCGGTGCATGTGCATGTGTCGCCCAACCACGCGGGGTTCCGTGTGCGCGTCACGCTGCAGGGGTTCGTCGGCGGCCGATGGCAGCCGTTCGACCGCGGTTCCTTCAAACTGAACGCCGCCAGCAACACCTCGTTCGTGATCCAGGGAAGCAGCAACGTGAACTTCCGGGTGCAGGTGAAGCTCCCCACCCACACCGATCATCTCGGCGATGCCTCGCCGTGGCTCTACCTCCGCTTCACGTAGCCCGGGGGTGCGAGCGGCTCGCCGGCTCCGACTCGCCCGCCTGCCACCTCGCGACGACGAAGAGCAGGTCGCTCAACCGATTGAGATAGCGACGCACCTCCGGGTTGACGAAGCGATCCGCGCGCTCGAGCGCGACCACCCGGCGCTCCGCCCGCCGCACGATCGACCGCGCCAGATCGAGCGCGGCGCTCGCCGGGTTCGCGCCGGGCACGATGAAGACCTGGGGAAGCGGCCGGCGCTGCACGAGGTCATCGATCTGCGTTTCGAGACGCTCGATCATCGCCGTCGAGACCAGCGAGACACCGGGCTCGAGCTTGTCGCGCGACGACGGGTCCGTCGCGAGGTCGGCGCCGACGACGAACAGCTCCCGTTGCAGCGACAGCAGCACGGCCGCGACGTCCTCGTCGTCGGTCAGCGACCGTGCGAGGCCGAGGGCGGCGACCGCCTCGTCGGTCGTGCCGTACGCCTCGGTGAGCAGGTCATCCTTCGGTATGCGACCTCCGAACAGCAGGCCCGTGGTCCCGTCGTCGCCGGTCTTCGTGTAGATGCGCGGCACGGGCGGCTAGCATAGGCGGGTGCCGGCGCGCCGCCCCGCGCGCTGTCGGAAGGAGGCTTCCTCACGATGACCGGCAGGTTCGGATCCCTCGCCACGGCCATGGTCACCCCGTTCCGCGACGATCACGCGGTCGACCTCGACCGGGCGCAGGAGCTGGCGCGGTGGCTGGTCGCGAACGGGTCGGACGCGATCGTCGTCGCCGGATCCACGGGGGAGTCCCCGACCTTGACCTACCGGGAGAAGGCCGACCTGTTCGCCGCGGTCGCCGAGGCGATCCGAGGCGAGGGAGCGATGATCGCCGGGGTCGGCACGTACTCGACCGCCGAGACGCTCGAGCTCGCCGAGGCCGCCGCCGAGGCCGGTGCCGACGGGCTGCTCGTCGTTACCCCGTACTACAACAAGCCACCCCAGCGTGGTCTGACCGCGCACTTCACCGCGGTCGCCGACGCGACCGACGTGCCGGTGATCCTGTACAACATCCCGGGGCGCACCGCGCTTCGCATCGAGCACGAGACGCTCCTGGAGCTCGCGGAGCATCGCAACATCGTCGCGGTGAAGGACTCGACCGGCGACTTCCAGTCGATCTCGCGGTTGATCGCCGCCTCGCCCGACGGGTTCGACGTTTATTCCGGCGACGATTGGGCGACGTTCGGGTATGCGTGCCTCGGTGCGGTCGGGGTCGTCAGCGTGGCGAGCCACCTCGTCGGGCCGCAGATCCACCAGATGCTCGACCTGATCCGCACCGGCGACATCCCCGCGGCGCGCAAGATCCACGAGACGCTCGCGCCCCTGTTCAACGCGCTGTTCATCACGTCCAACCCGATCCCGGTCAAGGCTGCGTTGCAGATGGTCGGCCGCGGGGCGGGGCCGACCCGCCTGCCGCTCGTCGCGGCCACGCCCGACGAGGAGGCTCGCGTCCGCGCAGCGCTCGAGGACGCCGGTCTCCTTGCATGAGCCTGGCACCCGGCTGATCTTCCTCGGCGGCGTCGGCGAGGTGGGCCGGAACATGGCGTGCCTCGACATCGACGGCAAGCTGCTGATCATCGACGTCGGACTCTCGTTCCCTTCGGCGGACATGCCGGGGATCGATCTCGTGCTGCCCGACATGGAGTTCGTACGCGACCGTGCGGACGACGTGCAGGCCGTCGCCCTCACGCACGGTCACGAGGACCATGTCGGTGCGCTCCCGTACCTGCTCCGCGACCTCGGCCGCCCGATCCCGGTGATCGGATCGGCCTTCACGCTCGAGCTCCTGCAGAGCAAGCTCGAGGAGCACGAGGTCACCGACCTGGCCGAACGGGTCGTCGCGGTCCCAGGCTCCATGCTGCAGGTGGGCGGGTTCTCCATGCGGTTCCTGCACGTCACGCACTCGATCCCCGATGGACTGGCGATCGCCGTCGACACCCCGCACGGGACGGTCCTGCACAGCGGGGACTTCAAGCTCGACCCCACGCCGATCGACGGGCTCGCGACCGACCTGCATGGGTTCGCGGAGGAGGCGGGCCGCGGCGTCCACGTGCTCCTGTCGGATTCGACGAACGCGGAGGAGCCCGGCCATTCGATGAGCGAACGAAGCGTCGGGCCGATCCTGCGGGACATCGTGGAGAACGCGCCCGGCATCGTGGTCGTGGCGTGCTTCTCGAGCCATATCCATCGGATCCAGCAGGTGATCGATGCGGCGACCGATGACGGGCGGGTGGTGACGTTCCTCGGCCGGTCGATGCAGAACTCCGTCGGCGCCGCGCGGCGCCTCGGGATCTTGCGGGTCGATGATCGCGACGTGATCGACATCTCCGAGGTCGACGCGCTCGACCCCGGGCGCGTCGTGATCATCTGCACCGGCAGTCAGGGCGAGCCGTACTCGGCGCTCAGCCTGATGGCCGCGCGCGAGCACAAGTGGGTGAAGCTGAAGGAAGGCGACACCGTGGTCCTGTCGTCGAGCTTGATCCCCGGGAACGAACCGGCGATCCACCGGGTGGTCGACGCGCTGTACCGCAGCGGCGCCGACGTCTTCCACATGCCGTCCGACCCGGTGCACGCGAGCGGGCACGCGGCGCAGGAGGAGCTTCGCCTCTTGCTGTCGCTCGTCCGCCCGCGATGGTTCATCCCGATACACGGTGAGCGCCGGCACCTGCAGCACCACGCCCGCCTGGCCGAGGAGGTCGGTATCCCTCGCGCGAACATCCTGATCTGTGAGGACGGCGACATGATCGAGATCGGAGAACGGCTGGACAAGGCCGAGCGCGTGCGGGCAGGTATGACGTTCGTCGACGGGCTCGGGATCGGCGACGTCGGAGGCGAGGTGCTCCGCGATCGACGCAAGCTCGCGGGCGACGGGGTCGTGGTCGTCGTCGTGACCGTCGATGCACAATCAGGCGAGCTCGTCGGCGGCCCCGACGTCGTGAACCGCGGCTTCGTGCACGAGGAGACCTCCGGCGACATCCTCGAGGAGGCCCGCAAGCGTGTGATCGCTGCACTGGAGGAGTCGGCCGACGCGAACGTCACCGACCCATCCGTGTTGCAGCAGAACATACGTCGGGTATTGAAGCGCTACTTCGTCGACGTCACCCAGCGCAAGCCCGTGATCCTGCCTGTGATCATGGAAGCCTGACGCTCGGGCTGCTTGCAGCGGCCTTCCGAAGCGTCAGACTGTTCCGTCCATGGCCACGAAGACTTCCCCCTCGCGGCGTTCGTCGTCGCGCGCCACGACCACACGACGTTCATCCAAGAAGCCGACCCGCTCCCGGTCTCGGAAGAAGCCGCAGAAGACCCCGGTCCATCAGATCCTGTCCCCGCATGCTCGGGATGCGTTGGGGATCCTCCTCGTCGTGCTCGCGCTCGTCGCTGTCCTCGGGCTGTGGTTCGACGCGGCCGGGGTGGTCGGTGACTTCCTCACGTGGTTCTTCCGCGGTGCTTGGGGCGTCGCGGCGATGACGTTCCCGTTCGTCGGGGCGTATTGGGGCGTCCTGTTGCTGCGCGACACGGCGCGCGAGGAGCGGGTGCGGATGTTCATCGGCTTCGCCGTGCTTGGCGCGTCGGTGTTGGGCCTGCTGTCGCTGCTCGGTGGGTCGCCGTCGCCGACCGCCGGCTATCACGCGGTCGCGAGCTCGGGCGGGGTGTTCGGCGCGCTGGTCGCCCACCCGCTCGCCGGCGTCATCTCTCCGATCGGCGCAGCGATCGTGTTCCTCGGCCTCCTGATCCTCGGGGGCCTGATCTTCACGGGAACGCCGATCGCGACGGCGTGGGC
>JBKPRM010000035.1:0-4117 GCA_046734555.1 Actinomycetota bacterium
GTTCCGGTTGATCGACGACAGTGTACCGACGGGTGATGGTGGTCTTGGTGGAGCTCGACCAGGTCAACCCGCTCAGCGGCGCCAGCCGTGCGGCGCACCAATGGGGGTCGCCGCTGACCGGGCTCCCGACGCCCGGCGGCACCATCACCGACCCGCCGCGGGCCGTGTAGGCCGCGACAGCCGTGTCGTCCGGGGCGGCGTTCCACGTGGTGATCGCGAACAACCGGTGGGCTCGTCGCTGGGCTTGCATATGCAGATCCGGGGCGCCGAGGTACGCGACGCTGCCGTCGGCGGACCAGGCGATCGCGTCGCCTCGCTGGAGCCCGGTTGTCCACAGCTCACCGTCGATCATCAGCATGTGCACGGGGACGCCATCGTTGGTCCCGAAGTCGCCGTTGATGCCGGCGAGCGCGCCGGCCGCGCTCGAGATCGCGCTCGTGCGCTTCCGTAGCGGGAGATGCGTGTCGGCGGCCGCGAGGTCCGGGACGGCTCCGGCCTTCAGCTTGAGCACGCGGATCTCCTGGGGGCCACGCTCGAGCCGGATCGTCTGCAGACGAAGCTTCGTGCTCAACGGGTACGAGGCGGTCGTGTGAACACCCAGGGCCGGCGAGCTGAGGGCGGCGACGACGGCCAAGCACGCGACCGCGATCGCGCCGACGGAGCGCGGGCGTATGCGTGCTCGACTCAGGATCCGCATCTGGACACTCCACGGGCGGGGGCGGGGGAAGGGTCAGCATCATACCCACAGGTGGTCAAGTTCTGTCGACCCCGAAGCAACCCCGGGGGGGCTGACCCGAGGTCGGGTCCGGTTCACACCCGGGGGTGCCGATACGGCATCATGACCGCCGGTTCAGGTAAGGGAAACGGGCGATGAACTGGAAGTTCTGGAAGAAGAAGCGGCTCCCGCTGTCGGACGACGAGCGTGCCGCGCTGCGCCGACTCGTGGCGCAGGCGAAGTACGAACTGATCCCGCTTGACTCCGTGATCGTCAAGGCGGAGGCACTGCCCGAGGGCTCCGCCGTCACGGTCACGGCGTCACCGAGCCACGGCATCGAGGCGACGTTCGACGTCGCGGAGGCCCTGCAGGCGCGGGGTCACGACGTCACCCCGCATCTGTCGGCGCACATGATCCGGGACCGCGCGCACCTCCAGGAGCTCCTCGACCGGGCTCGGGTCGCGGGCCTGACCAAGGCGTTCGTGGTCGGCGGCGACGCACGCGATCGGGGCGTCTTCCACGACGGCATCATGCTGTTGCAGGCGATCGACGAGCTCGGGCATCCGTTCACCGAGATCGGCGTGCCCAGTTATCCGGAGGGTCACCCGGACATCGACGACGACGTGCTCGTCGCCGCTCTCAAGGAGAAGCAGAAGCTCGCGACGTCGATGACGACGCAGATGTGCTTCAACCCGATGGCGTTGATGACATGGCTGGCACGGATGCGCTCCGAGGGCGTGACGCTGCCCGTTCACCTCGGGGTCCCTGGCGTCGCCGAGCTGACGAAGCTGCTCGCGATCAGCGCGCGCATCGGCGTCGCCGACTCGGCGCGCTATCTGCAGAAGAACAGGGCGATGGTCGGGCACCTGATGCGCGGTGGCTCGTTCGGACCCGACGCGTTCCTCGAGGCGCTCGCACCGACGCTCGTCGATCGCGCGGCGCGCGTCCAGGCGCTGCACGTCTTCACGTTCAACCAGGTCGCGAACACGGCCGACTGGCAACGTCGCATGCTCAACGGCGAGCTCAGCCGCTAGCGTCTCTCGTTCAGGCGGCGGTTCACCGCGTTACACTGTTCGTGTGCCCGATTCCTACGGCAAGCGCGCGCGTCGCGATGCGAACGCGAAGAAGCAGGCGGCCCGTCAGGCCCGCCGCGAAGAGCGTGCCCAGCGCAACCGCGATCGCGACGCCGGCTTGATCGAGAAGGGCGTGCCGATCGGCCCGGCAGAGCAAAGCGAGTTCCTGCCGGACGCTGAGGAACTGGCACAGATGGACAAGGAGATCGCCGGCACCGAATAGGTGTCAGCCGTTCCGACTTCTTTCTCACGTACAGGCGCCGTGCGTATCGCCCTCGTCCCGGGTCACGCGGGGGAGGAGATCAGTTCCTGCACCAACGTGTGGACCCGTGCTTCGATCTCGTCCCGGATGCGGCGCACCGTATCGGCGTCTTTCCCGGCGGGGTCTTCGAGCTCCCAGTCGAGATAGCGCTTGCCCGGGAACACCGGACACGCATCACCGCACCCCATCGTCACCACGACGTCTGCCGCCTGCACCCCTTCGGTGGTCAACGGTTTCGGGAGCTTCGCCGAGATGTCGAGTCCGATCTCGGCCATCACGTCGCGGACGACGGGGTTGATCTCGTCGGCCGGTGCGCTGCCGGCCGACCGGACCACGACGCGACCGGCCGCCTCTCGATCCAGGAACGCAGCGGCCATCTGGGAGCGCCCGGCGTTGTGGACGCAGACGAACAGGACTTCGGGCCGGGTCACCGGACGGACGCCTCGGTCTGCGGTCTGGGCCGCGCCAGCGCCGTGCGCAACAGCTCCATGGGTTCGGGCAGGAGCGAGTAGTAGACCCACCGTCCGCGCTGCTCGCGCCCGAGCACGCCGGCATCCGTGAGGACCTTGAGGTGATGGCTCACGGTCGGCTGCGACAGGCCGAGCGGGACGGTCAGGTCGCACACGCAGGCCTCGCCGTCCGGGTGCGACCCGATCAAGCTCAACAGACGTAGGCGCGCCGGGTCGGCCAGCACTCGGAGGGCGCCCGCGAGACGCTCCGCCTCGTCCTCGCCCAGGGGCGCCGCCAGCACCCTCGGACAGCAGGTCTCGTCTATCAGCGTGATCGCTCGCATCGTCAAGGACATATTGACATCCATCGATGGAAGCGGCAAGGTATCGACGGTCATCGATGGAAGGAGGACGGATGCTCCTGACGGACCCGAGCTGCCCGCCGGGCTGCTGCCCGCCGGACTGCTGCTGAAGCGGACGGCCCCGGCCCCCACGGGGTCGGGGCCTCTGCAGCGACCCGGATCTGTCGGCGTCCGTTGCTAGCCTCGCCAGGTGGGCGACGCGGCTCGGCACATCCTCGACGGGCTGAACCCCGCACAGCGCTCGGCGGCTGAAGCGACGCATGGGCCCGTCGCGATCCTCGCGGGTGCCGGCACCGGTAAGACGACCACCATCACGCATCGCGTCGCGTGGCAGGTCGCGAGCGGCGCATTCCGTCCCGGGCAGATCCTGGCGGTCACGTTCACGCAGAAGGCCGCAGGCGAGCTCCGCGAACGCCTCGGTGAGCTCGGCGTCGCCGGCGTCGAGGCGCGCACCTTCCACGCGGCGGCCCTGCACCAGCTGGGTGGCCTGTGGCAGCGCTTCAGCGGCACGCCGCTTCCCGATGTCCTCGACCACAAAGCGCGGCTGCTCGGTCCGCTCGCGAACGGCCTGCCTGCCCCGCATCGGTTCCTTCCGAGGCGGGAGCTCGCGTCGGAGATCGAGTGGGCGAAGAACCGCATGGTCGAGCCCGACGCCTACGTCGATGCACTCCGGGTCGAACGCCACGAACCACCGATCCCCGCCGAGCTGATGGACGGGATCTATCGCGACTACGAACGGCGCAAGGCTCGATCGGGCGTGCTCGACTTCGAGGACATGCTGTCCCTCGCGATCCGCATGCTCGACACGTATCCCGAAGCGGCGGCGATGGTCCACGGGCGATACGCAGCCTTCACCGTCGACGAGTTCCAGGACGTCAACCCATTGCAGGCCGCGCTGCTCGACAGATGGCTCGGTGGACGCGACGAGCTCTGCGTCGTCGGAGACGACTATCAGACGATCTTCGCGTTCACGGGCGCGTCGCCGTCGCACCTGCTGACGTTCACGGATCGCTATCCGAACGCGACGGTGGTGCGCCTGGAGGAGAACTATCGGTCGACGCCCGAGGTGCTCGCCTTGGCGAACCGCCTGGCGCCGCAGCTCGGTGGGTTCCGCAAGGAGCTCCGGGCGACGCGGCCGAGCGGTCCCGAGCCGATCGCGAAGGCGTTCCCGAACGAGGCCGACGAGATCGCGTGGGTCGTGGCGCAGACGAGGCTCGTGCACGACCAGGGCGTCCCGTGGGAGGAGATCGCGATCC
>JBKPRM010000036.1:0-4667 GCA_046734555.1 Actinomycetota bacterium
TCATCCATGACGGCTCCCCGGACGTGCCGCGCATGCGGCGCTGCCCTGCAAGGAAACGTGCTGTGGTGCCTGCGGTGCTACGAGCCGTCTCGGGAGCTCACGCCCCGGCCTCCCACCTGGGCGCCCGGCGAGTTCGTCGACACCCCGATCCACACGAGCGGCCAGGTTCCTCACTGGTCGCGGTGGGAGAAGAGCGCCACGACGCTCGGTCCGGTCGGGCGCGTCTGCGCGACGATCGTCACGGTGCTGTGGGTGCTCGGTGTCGCCGGCAACAGCCCGCTCACCCTGATCTTCGTCTTGCCGGTGGCCGGCGTGGTCCTCCACGCGATCTGGGCGAAGGGCTGGGTCGTGCCCGGAGACGACTCGACCGTGCCGCCGAGCGCGCCGATGTCGTCGTGGCTCTGGGATCGATCGGAGTTGCTCCGGACGCTCGCTCTGGCGGTGGCCGCCCTGGTAGGCGTCGGCCTGCTGATGTACGCGGCCAGCCCGATCGTGCGGTTCGTGGTGATCGTGTCGGGGGTCGTGGTGGGATGCGCGGCCGCGTTCCGGAAGGTCGGCGGTAACCGCTGAGCTGTTGGGCTACGCGTCCTCGGCGAGGCCGCCGAACCGGCGCTCGCGCTTCTGGAAATCGCGGATCGCCTCGAACAACAGCTCGCGGTTGAAGTCCGGCCAGAACACCGGCGTGAACCACAGCTCGGAGTACGCGAGCTCCCACAGCAGGAAGTTCGAGGTGCGCATCTCGCCGCTCGTGCGGATCAACAGGTCTGGGTCGGGCATGTCGGGTGTGTACAGCCTCGCCGCGATCGCATCGTCGTCGATCTTCGAGGGCTTGAGGGTGCCCGCCTGCACCTCGCGTGCGATCCGGCGAACCGCGTCGACGACCTCCTTGCGGCCGCCGTAGTTGAACGCGATCGTCAGCGTCGTCCCGGTGTTCTCGCGGGTGAGCTCTTCCGACGTCTCGATCTCCCTGAGGACGCTGCGTGGCAAACGCCAATCGCGCCGGCCGATGAACCGGATCCGCACGTTCATCCGGTGGAGCTCGTCGCGGCGGCGCTGCAGCAGCCCGCGGTTGAAGTTCATCAGATAGAGGACCTCGCCCGGTGGGCGCGACCAGTTCTCGGTCGAGAACGCATAGACCGTCAGCCACTCGAGGCCGACCTCGACGGCGCCCTTGACGGTGTCCCAGAGCGCCTCCTCCCCCGCGCCGTGCCCCTCGGTGCGCGGGAGACCCCGTTGTGTCGCCCACCGGCCGTTGCCGTCCATCACGATGGCGACGTGCGCGGGCACACGCGAGCGGTCGATGTCGTGCAGGTAGCTGCTCATCGCGCGGTCCTGACGAGCATCGGGACGGATCGCATCCGCCGCTCGAGGTGATACTCGGTGAAGCCGACAAGCATCGCCCGCGCCTCGTCGGCGATACGCGGGTCGGACGGGCGGATCCCGCCGACGGTCGAGAGATCGGTGCCGGCGAGCTCCGCCAGCAGGTCGAGCGCGCCGGCCGACACCGCCCCCGCGCTCTCGTCGGCCGACGCCGGGCACACCGCGCCGCCGAGCCCGGCCGACCAGAGGCGTACGTCCGGCGACCCACAGACCGCGCACGCGGTGAGCGCCGGGTGGAACCCGGACAGCGACAGCAGCTTCAGCAGGAACGACTCGGCGACCGAGGCCGGCACGGCCGGCCGTGCGTCGAGCGCACGGAGCCCGTTCAGCAGCAACACGACGAGCGGGACGTTGCGCTCGTGTTCCTCGGCGACCTTGTCGACGGCCTCGACCATCGTCTCGGCGGCGGCGAACAGCGATAGGTCGTCGCGGATCGCCCGATGCGGGGCCAGGATCTCTGCCTGGGTGACGGTGTCGAGCGATCCGCGGCCGCGATAGAGCATCAGGTTGACGTGGGTGAAGGGCTCGAGGCGTCCGCCGAAGCGGGAGGTGGTCTTGCGAACCCCTTTGGCGACCGCCCGGACCTTCCCGGAGCCCTGGGTGAGGATGGTGACGATCTTGTCGGCCTCGCCGAGCTTCATCGAGCGCAGGACGATCCCCTGCTCCTTGTAGGGGGGCATAGGCGGATGGTATCTCCCGAGCCGTTCCCCCCGAACCCGTTTGGCTGTGCTGATTCCGTGACGGGCGTCACGCGAGCAGGGCGTCGAGCAGCGCGGACGTACCGATCCGGAAGGTGTCGGGCGACGGCCAGTTGCGCCCGAGGACGGCCCGGACGAGGTCGAGGTAGTTGGTCGCTTGGCCGGCGCCACGGATCCCGCCGCTCACCTTGATCCCCACGATCCGGGGTCCCACGGCGGCGAGCCGTGCGAGCGCCTCGACCGCCTCGGGGGTCGCACCGGGCGCGTCGATCCCGGTCGAGGTCTTGAGGAAGTCGGCGCCGGCGTCCATCGACGCCCGCGCGATCAGGGCGATCTCGCCGGGCGTGAGCGCGCCCGTCTCGAGGATCGCCTTCCACGTCGCCGGCCCCGCCGCCTGCCTCGTCGCCCGAAGTTCGCCGGCGAGCGCATCGGGTTCGTCGACGAGGAACCGGTTGACCGGAACGTCGACCTCGTCGGCACCCGCCGCGATCGCGGTGTCGATCTCATCGAGCCGCTCGGCGAGCGGCGCGTCGGGCGTCGGGAACCCACCGGTGGCAACGGCTACGCGAACGGGCGAACCCGCCGCCGACCCGCGCGCGAGCGGCAGGAACTTGGGGGAGACGCAGACCGCGGCGACGTGCAGTTCCGGATCGTCTGCCAGCGGGTGCACCGCCCGCTCGCAGAGTGCCCTGACCGCCGGCTCCGTCACCTCGTCACCGAGCGCGGTGAGATCGAGACACGCGATCAGGAGTCGCCGATCATCGTCCATCGGGCGGCGAGCCTACGTGGTCGCTCCGGCAGGTACGCTGCGGGCCGATGCGACGCCTCCTGATCTGTCTCACGATCGTCGCCGTGCAGCTGCTCGCCGCGTGCAGCACGAGCGAGGATGCCGCCGCGACGTGTGACGAGCCGACCCACACGACCACCGTCGACATGGAGGGTATGGCCTTCACGACACCGTGCATCGCGGCCACGGCCAACGACACCTTGTCGCTCGTCAACCACGACCAGGCAGCGCATACGTACACCGTGAAGGCCACGAGCATCAACGTGACCGTCGATCCGGGTCAGACGGCGCAGGCGTCGCTCACCGGCGTCGCGCCCGGCACGTACTCGGTGATCTGCACGTATCACCCGTCGATGACGCAGACCTTGCGGGTCACGTAGCGCTCAGAACCCGAGGCGTTCGAGCGCCTTCGGGTCTCGCTGCCACTCCTTGAAGACCTTCACGCGGAGGTCGAGGAACACCTTGTCGCCGAGCAGTCGCTCCATCTCCTCCCGGGCCGCGGAGCCGATCGTTTTGAGCGTCTGACCGCCCTTCCCGATCACGATCCCTTTCTGGGAGTCGCGTTCGACGACGAGCGTCGCGTGGACCGAGACCAGCCCCTCCTCGCGTTCGATCTCGTCGATCACGACGGCGACCGAGTGCGGCACCTCCTCGCGGGTCACGTGAAGCGCCTGCTCGCGGACCGACTCCGCGAGACGCGTCTCGAGCGGTTGATCGGTGAGCTCATCCGCGGGATACAGCTGCGGGCCCTCGGGCAAGCGCGCGAGGATCAGCCCGCGGAGGACTTCGAGCCCGCGGCCGGTCTTCGCGGAAGCCGGGACGATCTCCTCGAACGCGCCGAGATCCGCGGCCGCCGCGAGCTGTGGTACCTCGGCGTGGCCGCGCACCGCGTCGATCTTGTTGACCACGCAGATCGCGGGCGCGCCGGCCGACTCGACCTGCTTCGTGAAGACGAAGGCGTCGCCGCGTCCGACGCCCGCGGCGGCGTCGACGACCTGCAGCACCAGATCGACACCCTCGACGGCGTCGCCGACGAGGTCGTTCAGCCGCACCCCGAGCAGCGTCTTGGGCTTGTGGAACCCAGGGGTGTCCGTGAAGACCACCTGAGCGCCGGCGGTGTGCCAGATCGCGCGGATGTCGCGGCGCGTCGTCTGCGGCTTCTCGGAGACGATCGCGACCTTCTGCCCGACGAGCGAGTTCACGAGCGTCGACTTGCCCACGTTCGGCCGCCCGACGACCGCGACAATGCCGCTGCGGAACGTCACGGCCGTTCGAGCTCGAACGGCGCCGGGAGCAAGTCCTCGATCGCCCACGCGAGCCGTTCGCCGGCGAGGTTCTCCGCGACCACCAGCGCGGCAGGCCCGAACTCCCAGATCACCTGCCGGCAGCCACCGCACGGCGGCGGCGGCGTCGCCGCGTCGGCGACGATCGCGATCGCATCCAGGACCGTCTCGCCCGCCGTCACCATCGCGCCGACCGCGTTGCGCTCGGCGCACATCGACAGCGGATAGCTCGCGTTCTCGACGTTGGCACCGGTGAACAGGTGGCCGCCCGCGAGCACGGCGGCGCCGAGGGCGAAGTCAGAGTACGGCGCGTACGCGTGCAGGCGCGCCCCCCGAGCCGCATCGACGAGCGCGCCGAGACGCGGGTCATCCATCGTCGGAGACGTCGTCGTCGAGGTCCGGCGCGGACACCCGGCTGATCACGACGGTGGAGACCCGCCGCCCGTTGACCTCCTCCGCCCGGAACCGCAGCCCCTGGAAGTTCACCTCGTCCCCGGCATCGGGGATCTTGCCGAAGAT
>JBKPRM010000037.1:0-7401 GCA_046734555.1 Actinomycetota bacterium
GTCTTCGGCTACACCTCCGAGGAGGTCGTCACCGACCCGACGTTGTGGGTGCGGACGATCCACCCCGAGGACCGCGATCGGGTCCTCTCGGCGGACACCGCGAGCAACCTCGAGCAGCCCGACACGTTCCAGCTCGAGTACCGGATGATCGCGAAGGACGGCCGCATCGTGTGGGTGCAGGATCAGGCGACGCTCGTGCGGATCGAGGGCAGGCCACCGTTCTGGCAGGGCTTCCTGCTCGACATCACCGAGCGCAAGCACGCGGAGGAGCAGCTCGCGCGAGCCCTCGAGGTCGAGCGTGAGGCGACGCGACGCCTACGCGCCCTCGACGAGATGAAGAACACGTTCCTGCAGGCCGTGTCGCACGACCTGCGCACGCCCCTGGCCGCGATCCTCGGGCTCGCGATCACCCTCGAGCGCGGCGATGTCCATCTGGAGGAGGACGACGCGAAGGACCTCGCTCGCCGGATCGCGGGCAACGCGCGGCGGCTCGACCGGCTCGTTACGAACCTGCTCGACATGGACCGGCTCGCGCGCGGGATCGTGTCGCCGAACCTGCAGCCGACCGACGTCGGCGCGGTGGTGCGTCGGGTGCTCGCCGAATCCGAGCTGATCCCCGACTCACGGCTCCGGACCGACATCCAGACCGTGATGGTCCGCGCCGACGGGTCGAAGGTCGAGCGGATCGTCGAGAACCTGCTCGCGAACACCGCCCGGCATACGCCGGCCACCTCGACGATCTGGGTCGAGGTGCGCGCTACGGACGAGGGCGCCCTGCTCGTCGTCGCCGACGATGGGCCGGGCGTCGCGGAGGATCTGCGCGACACGATCTTCGAGCCGTTCCAACAGGGACCGGACGCCCCTCGCCACTCCCCCGGCGTTGGGGTGGGACTCACGCTCGTGCGGCGCTTCGCGGAGCTCCACGGCGGCCGGGCGTGGGTCGAGGATCGCGAGGGCGGTGGGGCGTCGTTCCGGGTGCTGCTGCCCTCCGAGGCCTCCAGCCCCATCGTCGCCGGCGAGTCGCCGGCGTCAGCGCGCGACGGGCGCTAGACGGCTTCCCAGGCCGCGACCGTTGGATGGTCGGCGGTCACCGCGCCGACCTGTGCGGCGCCACCGGGTGACCCGATGCCCGACACGGAGTCGTTGAAGAACTCCGCGTTCACCGGCGTGAACTGCTTCCACTCGGCCGGCACGTCGTCCTCGTAGAAGATCGCGGTGACGGGGCAAGCGGGCTCGCAGGCGCCGCAGTCGACGCATTCGTCGGGCTGGATGTAGAGCATGCGCCCGCCCTCGTAGATACAGTCGACCGGGCACTCGTCGACGCACGCGCGGTCCTTCACGTCGATGCAGGGCTCGCAGATCGTGTAGGTCATCGGTTCCCTTTCGAAACAGGTCGGATACCGGGGATGGTAGCGCAGGCGCCCGGCGCCGCCAGCAGCGTCACGGTCGCGGCGGCGCGACCGCCCGGAGCGTCTCCAGCGCCGCATCCATCGACGGGGGTCCGGGCGGTAGCACCGGATACACGACCGGCAGATCTGCCCCCGCCTCCCGGTAGGCCGCGAGCCGATCCGCGGCCGTCGCGCGATCGGTGAGCATCACGGCGTCGACGATCCCGTCCGGATCGGTCGGGTCGAGCCCCATCGCTGCGAACTGCCGGCGGTAGGCCGGGTAGGAGGCGTAGTCGGCGGCGGCGCGAAGCGCCGCCGCGCGGGTCCCGTCCGCGAGCGGCGCTCGGACGTAGGCCGCGATCGTGACCCTCGCCGGGTCCCGGCCCGCGCCCCGCGCACCGGTGGCGACCTGCCCGACGGCGAGCGCAACGCGTTCGGGGGTGCACCAGTTCAGCAGCACGCCGTCGGCGACCTCTCCGGCGAGCTGCGTCGCGCGCGGCCCGAGCGCCGCGATCCAGATCGGGGGCGGTGACGGCAGCGCCAGCCCGACCTCGACGCGGTCGCCGTCGACGCGAGCGGACCCGCCGGCGAACGCGGCGCGGAGTGCGACGACGGTTCTCCTGAGGCGATCGAGCGCTCCCGGGACGGAGGGACCCGTGCCGAGGCCGAGCACCAGGCGCCCGCCCGAGCGCTCATGGACCGTCGCGGCGGCGGCGGCAAGCAACGACGGCGACCGTGCCGGGAGCGGCACGACCCCCGTGCCGAGCCGCAGCTGCGAGGTTTCCCCGGCGAGGGCAGCGAAGGCCGCCAGCGTGTCGCGCGAGCCGACCTCCGGCAGGAACAACGTGGCGAACCCCAGGTCCTCCCCCGCCGACGCCAGGCGCGCGAGCTCCGGCCACGGATAGGCGTCTCGGAGCGCGAAGCCGAGTTGGCGCTCGAGGGTCATGTTGCGATGGTGCCAGACGGATGGAGCCGCTGACGTTCCGGACGAACGACGGGGTGCGCCTCGAGGGGGAGGTGCGACTGCCCGAGGGCGAGCCGCGGGGCAGCGCTGTCCTGTGCCATCCGCACCCGCGTCACGGCGGGTCGAAGGATCACCCCGTGCTCTGGGCGATCCGCAACGAGCTTGCCGCCGCGCACGGGATGGCGGTGCTCGGGTTCAACTTCCGCGGTGTGATGGGTTCGGCGGGCACCTACGGAGGCGGCAGGGACGAGTTGCACGACGTCGAGGCGGCGATCGGCGAGATCCGCTCGCGTGTCGATGACGCGCTCCCCACGATCGTCGTCGGCTGGTCGTTCGGCGCGAACGTGGCGATACGCGTCGCGATCGATGACCGGCGGGTCGCGGCGCTCGCGCTCGTCGGACTCCCCCTCGCCCCCAACGACCTCGCCCTCCCGTCGCTGCCCGATGCGACGGACCTGCGTTCGTTCCGGCGACCCGCGTTGCTGCTCGCGGGCGAGCACGACAGCTTCGCCCCGCCCGAGCTGCTCGAGGAGTACGGGCGCGCTTTCCCCGGCGCGGAGGTCCGGGTCGTGTCCGGGACGGACCACTACTTCTGGCGCCGTGAGCGCGAGGCGGCGTCGATCGTCGGCGCGTTCGCCGAGCGGGTCCTCACTCGGGCATGAAGGAGCCGGCGTCGCGGTGGGTGTGCCCGTTGCTCCGTGGGTCCAGCGGCGGGGTCTTCGGCGTGCGCCACCACAGGATCGGGATGAAGATGAACGTGAACCCGAACAGGCCCGGCCAGACGAACACGCCGAGCAACACCGACACGAGACCGATCGCGACCCAGACGAGGGGGTTGCCCCACCACGGTCGCGCGGGACGATCGGGGCGCGGCGGCACGTGCTGCCCGCCCAGTGCGGCGCGCCGAGCGGCGGAACGTTGCCGGAACACGATCACGAACCCCGCGGTGAGGACCGCCATCGTCACGAACGGCAAGATCCCGTAGAGCCAGGCGTTCTCCGGCGTCATCGCCGCGCCATCGTCGGGTCTAGAGGGGCACGTGCGACAGGACCATGATCCGCGGCTCGGTCATCTCCTCCATCGCCCACTTCAGCCCCTCGCGACCGAAGCCGGAATCCTTCGACCCACCGTAGGGCATCTGATCGGCCCGGAACGCGCTCACGTCGTTGATGATCACGCCGCCGACCTCGAGCGTGCGGTGGGCTTCGAACGCACGGTTGATGTCGTTCGTGAACACACCGGCCTGCAGGCCGTACTTGGAGTCGTTCACCTCGGCGAGCGCCTCCTCGAACGTCTGGTACGGCGTGATCGTCGCCACCGGGCCGAAGACCTCCTCGCAACGAACCTTCATCTCCGGCGTCGTCTGGCTGAGCAGCGTCGGCTGGAAGAACGGCCCATCGGCCTTGCCGCCGGTGAGGATCTCCGCGCCCTGCTTCTCGGCCTCGACGACCCACTCGGCGATGCGGTCGACCTCGCCGCGTGTGATCACCGGGCCGACGTCGGTCTTCTCGTCCATCGGGTCGCCCGTGATGAGCTGCTCGACCTGCTTCGTCAGTAGCTGCGCGAACTCGTCGTAGACCTCCGAGGCGACGAGCACGCGCTGCACGCTGATACAGCTCTGCCCCGCCTGGTAGTACGCGCCGAACGCGATCCGCTGTGCGGCCATGTCGAGATCGGCGTCGCTGTGCACGATCACGCCGGCGTTGCCGCCGAGCTCGAGGGTGACCTTCTTCTTGGGGTCGAGACCCTTCAGATACCACCCGATGCCCGCCGAGCCGGTGAAGCTGATCTTGCGGAACCGATCGTCCCGCGCCATGCCGTCGGCGACCTTCGAGCTGACGGGCAGCACCTGGTACATGCCCGTGGGCAGATCCGTCTCGTCGAAGAACTCCGCCAGGCGAAGCGCCCCGATCGGCGTCGCGCTCGCCGGCTTCACGACGATCGGCGACCCGACCGCGAGCGCCGGCGCCACCTTGTGCGCGACCAGGTTCAACGGGAAGTTGAACGGCGTGATGCCGAGCGTCGGCCCGATCGGGAAGCGCCGGATGATGCCGAGCCTCGAGCCGAACGCGATCTCGGTATCGAGGCGCATGACCTCGTCCTCGCCATGACGGAGGGTCTCGGACGCCCAGCGGAACGTCGAGACCGCGCGGGCCGCCTCGACCCGCGCCCACTTGAGCGGCTTACCGCCCTCGGCGGCGATCAGCTCGGCGTTCTCCTCCATCGTCTCGGCCAAGCGCTTCGAGATGTGATCGAGGGCGTTGGAGCGAGCAGCGACCGACAGCGTGCGCGCCTCGTCGAACGTCGCCGCTGCGGTCGCGATCGCCTCCTCGACCTCGTCGTCGGTGGGAACGCCGATCTCGGCGACCACCGAGTCGTCGAACGGGTTCTTCACCTCGAAGGTGCCACCGCTCGTGCGCCAGTCGCCGATCACGTAGTAGGGGCGAACGCTCATCGTCGTGTCCTCACTTCCCGGTTCCCTTCGCGGGTCGGGCGGCCCGTCGTCGGACCGCCCGCCCCCGCGATGTGCCTCGTGCGCTCAGTCGAGCGACACCATCACGTGCTTGATGTTCGTGTAGTCCTCCAGCGAATAGATGCTCATGTCCTTCCCGTGCCCCGACTGCTTGTACCCGCCGTGGGGCATCTCGGGCGTGAGCGGGATGTGCGTGTTCACCCACACGCAGCCGAACTGCAGCTTGCGTGCCATCCGCATGGCGCGGCCCACATCACGGGTCCACACGCTGGACGCGAGCCCGTAGTCGACCCCGTTGGCCCACGCGAGGGCCTGGTCCTCGTCGCTGAACCGCTGCACGGTCACGACCGGTCCGAAGACCTCCTTCTGGATGATCTCCGAGTCCTGCGTCGGGTTCGCGACGACCGTCGGCGTGTAGTAGAAGCCTTCGCTGCCCATCGCCTTGCCGCCGGTGAGCACCTCTGCGCCCGACTCCTGGGCGCGCTCGACGAAGCCCTCGACGCGCTCGAGCTGTTCCTTCGAGATCACCGAGCCGACCGCGACGTCGGCCTCGAAGGCGCCGCCGACCTTGATGTCCTCCACCGCGGGCACGAGCGTGCCGAGCAGCTTGTCGTACATCTGGGGCCCGGCGAGCACGCGCGTCGCGGCGGTGCAGTCTTGCCCGGCGTTGAAGTACCCGGCGATCGAGATCCACTCGGTGACGGCGTCGAGGTCGGCGTCGTCGAACACGACGACCGGCGCCTTGCCGCCGAGCTCGAGGTGCACGCGCTTCAGCGTGTCCGCCGAGTTCTTCGCGATCAGCTTGCCGGTGGCGGTGTCGCCGGTGAGCGACACGATGCCGACGTCGGGGTGCCGCACGAGCGTGTCGCCCGCGGGCACGCCGTCACCCGTCACGACGTTGAACACGCCGGGCGGGAAGATGTCGGCGGCGAACTCGGCGAGCTTCAGCGCCGTCAGCGGCGTGAGCTCGCTCGGCTTCAGCACGACGGTGTTGCCGGAGGCGAGCGCCGGACCGATCTTCCAGATCGCCATCATCAACGGGTAGTTCCACGGGGCGATCAACCCCGCAACGCCGATCGGCTCGCGGCGGACCATCGACGTGAACCCGGCCATGTACTCGCCGGACGAGAGGCCCTGCGCCGTCCGCGCCGCGCCGGCGAAGAACCGCACGTTGTCGACGATCGGCGGGATCTCCTCCGACATCGTGACCTCGGCAGGCTTGCCCGCGTTCTCCGACTCGATCTTGACGAGCTCGTCGGCGTTGGACTCGATCGCGTCGGCGAGCTTCAGCAGCGCCAGCTGGCGATCCTTGGGCGTCGAGTCGAACCACGTCTCCTGGAACGCCTTCTTCGCTGCCGCGACCGCCCGGTTGACGTCCTCGGCCGTCGCCTCCTGGACGCTTGCGATCACCGCGCCCGTATGCGGACCGATGATGTCGCGCGTGCCACCGTCGGACGAGTTGACCCACTCGCCCCCGATGAACATCTGGTGACTGTCCGCCATGTGCCCCTCCTATCGCGATCCACGTCCGTGGGGATCGGCGCTCGCCGAGCGCCTGCG
The DNA here is from genome assembly GCA_046734555.1 of Actinomycetota bacterium. Taxonomy (GTDB): domain Bacteria; phylum Actinomycetota; class UBA4738; order UBA4738; family HRBIN12; genus AC-51. Next base: position 6,386 of record JBKPRM010000037.1, read on the forward strand.
CCCGCCAAGACGCCAGTATCGCTCCTGGACGCACCAACGGGCCACCCGCCCGGCGGGCGCCCCGCGCCGGTGGCGTTGGCCGAGATGGACAACGCCGCTCATACGTCCCGTGCCGTCGCGAGCAGGTCCCGCGCGCGCAGCGCGAGCCAGAACTCCATCCGGTCGAACGAGCTGGTCAGGTCGCGGCCGGTCAGCTCCTCCACCTTGCGCATCCGGTAGCGCAACGTGTGGCGGTGCACGTACAGCTGCGCCGCGGCCGTCTCCCATCTCGCGTTGTGCTGCAAGAACGCCTGCAAGCTCGGGATCAGCTCTCCGTCGTGCTCGGTGTCGTAGGTGTCGAGCGGCCCGAGCAGCGCATCCGCGAACGCCCGGAGCGCGTCCGGCTCGGTCATCGTGAGCAGCAGCCGGTAGGTGCCGAGCTGTTCGAAACCGGCCTGGGGCCACCCCTCGAGGCGGCAGACCTGGAGCGCGTAACCCGCCTCCCGAGCCGACCTCGCGATCTCGGTCATCGGGACCGCCGATCCGGCACCGGCGCGAAGCTCCGTGTCGGCACGCTGCCCGATCGCCTTGGCCACCTGCGAGACGTCGTGCTCCTCGTTCGCGGGGAGCAACAGCGAGATGCCGTCGTCGGTCGCGGAGACGAGGAACCCGCCTGCCTGACGGGAGCCGTGCTCGGTGGCTGCGAGGGCCAATCGCTCTGACGGGATCGCCTCCTCCATCGGCTCGAGCGCGATCACGACGACGCTCGAGTCACGGTCGAACCCGAACCGCGAGAGACCGCGAGCGGCCTCGGCGGGCGGGAGCTCACCGCGGACGAGCTCGTCGAAGAAGTCGCCCTGGAGCCGCCGCTCGGCCTCGGCGACCGCCCGCGACTTCGCCAGCTCGATCGCGAAGAGGCTGAGCGCGTGCCCGGCGACGATCCGGTCGAGCGGCGTTGGCTGCGCCTGGGTGCCGACCGCGAGGAACGCCTCGACGCGGCCCTGCGCGCCGACGGGTTGCACCCACACGTGATAGCC
>JBKPRM010000038.1:0-4807 GCA_046734555.1 Actinomycetota bacterium
CCTCCGACGCGAAGTCCCCGAACCGCGCGACGTCCATACCGAACGCGTCGACCCCGGGGTCGCCGTCGACGATCCAATTCGCGAGTGCCAGGCCGATGCCGGCCCCCTGCGAGAAGCCGGCCATCACGCCGCACGCGGCCCAGTAGCCCGGCAACCCATCGAGCGGGCCGACGAGCGGGTTCCCGTCGGGGGTGAAGGTGAAGGCGCCGTTCACCCACCGGCGGATCCCGACCTCCTGCAACACCGGGAACCGTTGGAACCCGATCGTGAGCTCCGGCATGATCCGGTCGAGCTCTTCGGGGAACAGCGTGCGGCCGAAGTCCCACGGCGCTCCGTCGACCTCCCAGTGACGCGGGTGCTGCTCGTAGAGGCCGAGCAGCACGCCGTTGCCCTCTCGCTGCAGGTACGTGAAGCCCTCGAGGTCGGTGACGGCCGGCATCAAGCCGTCGATGGCCGAGACCGCCGGCACGTCGTCGGTCACGAGGTAGTGGTGCGGCATCGGGACGAGTGGGTGATCGACGCCGACCATCCGTCCGATCCGCCGCGCCCACAGGCCGCCGGCGTTGACGACGTGCTCACACGTGATCGGGCCCTGTTCGGTCTCGACGAGCCATTCCCCGTTGGGCTGGCGGGTGAGTGAAAGCACCCGGTTGTGCTCCATCACGGTCGCCCCGCGCTTGCGGGCGGCGACCGCGTACGCGCGCGTGGCGCCGTTCGGGTCGAGGTTGCCCTCTTCGGGGTCGAACAGCGCGCTGTAGAGACCGGCGGGATCGATGATCGGCACCATCTCCGCGGCTCGTTCCGGCGACACGATATAGGCGTCGCCGTGGCCCTGTGCACGCAGCCACGCGAGCTCTTGATGCAGCCACCGCGCGCGCTCCTCGGTTCCGGCGAGCTCGAGGCCGCCCGACATCTTCAGGCCGATCGCCTGGCCGCTCTCGGCCTCGACGCTCGGGTACATCGCGATCGTGTACTGCTGCAGTTCGGCGACGCGCGCGTCGGCGTTGATCGCGTGGAACCCGCCCGCCGCGTGCCAGCTCGAGCCCGCCGTGAGCTCTTCGCGTTCGAGCAGGATCGTGTCGGTGCAGCCGCGCAGCGCCAGGTGGTACAGGACGCTGCAGCCGACGATGCCGCCGCCGATCACGACGACCTGAGAGCGATCGTTCACGCGAGACCCGCCTTCGGACCAGGGAGGATGGGCGCGACGGAGTGTATCCGGGCGTCTCTCGGGAGAAGTGACTGCAGGTCGGCTGCGCGCGCGGAGGGCCGGCGTGCAAGGATGCCGGGATGGGTTGCCTCCTCATCCTGATGACCGGCCTCTTCCCGCGGGTCGCCGCCGTCCTGTATTGGATCTGGCGACCACTCCTGTGGGACCGCGCGTTCAACGGCTCCTGGATCTGGCCGGTGCTCGGGATCCTCTTCCTGCCGGTGACGACCATCGTCTGGGTGTTGGTCGCGACGAACGGTGTGACCGGCTTCGACTTCCTGTGGCTGGGTATCGCGGTGTTCCTGGACCTCGGGTCGAACGGCAGGAACGCCGCGAAGCGCGACTGGCGTTCCTAGCCGTGCGATCGATCATCATGAAGACATGGACCTCAACCGACTGACCGTGCGGGCCCGCGCCGCCCTCGAGGGGGCGCACGCGCAGGCGATCGCGCGCAACCACCAGCAGATCGAACCGCTCCACGTCTTGTTCGCGCTGCTCGGTGATCCCGAGGGTGTCGTCTACCCGTTGCTGCATGCGCTCGGCGTGCAGCCGAAGACCGTCCGCGACCAGGCCGACGAGGCGCTCGACCGCATGCCGAAGATCTACGCGCAGGGCGTCGAGCCGCGGTTCTCGCCCGCCGCGACGCGGTTGCTGACGACCGCCGGCGAGGAGGCCGAGACGCTCACCGACGAGTACATCTCGACCGAGCACCTTTTGCTCGCCATGACGGGCGCCGGCGAGGATCCCGCCACGGTGATCCTGCGCGAGGCGGGAATCACCCGCGATGCGCTCCTGCAAGCGCTCTCGCAGGTCCGCGGCTCTCAACGGGTGACCAACGAGAACCCGGAGGACACCTTCCAGAGCCTCGAGAAGTACGGGCGCGACCTGACCGCCGCGGCACGTGAAGGCAAGCTCGATCCGGTGATCGGTCGCGACGAGGAGATCCGCCGCTCCATCCAGGTCCTCAGCAGGCGCACGAAGAACAACCCCGTCTTGATCGGTGAGCCCGGCGTCGGCAAGACGGCCATCGTCGAGGGGCTCGCGCAGCGGATCGTCGACGGCGACGTCCCCACGTCCCTCATGGACAAGCGGCTGATCGCCCTCGACCTCGGTGCGATGGTCGCCGGTGCGAAGTACCGCGGGGAGTTCGAGGAACGCCTGAAGGCGGTGCTCAAGGAGATCGCGGACAGCGAGGGCGAGATCATCACGTTCATCGACGAGCTCCACACGATCGTCGGCGCCGGCGCGGCCGAGGGCGCGATGGACGCCGGCAACATGCTCAAGCCGATGCTCGCGCGGGGCGAGCTCCGCGCGATCGGCGCGACGACGCTCGACGAGTACCGCCAGCACATCGAGAAGGACCCCGCGCTCGAGCGGCGGTTCCAGCCGGTGCTCGTCGAGGAGCCGAGCGTCGAGGACACGATCGCGATCCTGCGCGGTCTCAAGGAGCGCTACGAGGTGCACCACGGTGTGCGGATCCAGGATCCCGCACTCGTGGCGGCCGCGGTCCTGTCCGATCGCTACGTCACCGGCCGCTTCCTGCCCGACAAGGCGATCGACCTGATCGACGAGTCGGCGTCGCGCCTGCGGATCGAGATCGACTCGATGCCGGTCGAGATCGATGAGGTCGACCGCCGGATCCGCCAGCTCGAGATCGAGAAGGCCGCGTTGTCCAAGGAGACCGACGCCGCCTCGAAGGAGCGGCTCGCCCGACTGGAGGAAGAGCTCGCGAACCTCGAGGAAGACCGCACCTCGATGACCGCGCACTGGCAGCAGGAGAAGGAGCGCATCGACACGATCCGCAACCTGAAGATGCGGATCGAGGAAGCGCGCGCCGAGGCCGAGCGGGCCGAGCGCGACGGCGACCTGCAGCGGGCCGCCGAGCTCCGCTACGGCACGTTGATCGAGCTCGATCGGCAGCTCGAGGCGGAGAACGAGGCGCTGAACGAGCTCCAGAAGGACCGCAAGTTCCTCAACGAAGAGGTCACCGAGGAAGACGTCGCTGAGGTCGTCGCGCGATGGACCGGCATCCCGGTCAGCAGGCTGATGGAGGGCGAGATGCAGAAGCTCGTCCATCTCGAGGACGCGCTGCACGAGCGGGTCGTCGATCAGATGGATGCGGTCGAGGCGGTGGCGAACGCGATCCGCCGCTCACGCGCCGGCCTGTCGGACCCGAACCGCCCGATCGGCTCGTTCCTGTTCCTCGGGCCGACCGGCGTCGGCAAGACCGAGCTGGCGCGCGCGCTCGCCGACTACCTGTTCGACGACGAGCGGGCCGTTGTCCGGATCGACATGAGCGAGTACCAGGAGCGACACACGGTCTCGAGGCTGGTCGGCGCGCCGCCCGGCTACGTCGGCTACGAGGAAGGCGGCCAGCTCACCGAGGCGATCCGCCGGCGCCCGTACAGCGTCGTGCTGCTCGACGAGATGGAGAAGGCGCATGGCGATGTGTTCAACATCCTGTTGCAGCTCCTGGATGACGGCCGGCTCACCGACGGCCAAGGCCGGACCGTCGATTTCCGGAACACGATCGTCATCATGACCTCGAACCTCGGTTCGGCCGTCTTCAGCGATCCGTCGCTCGACCTCGAGAAGCAGAAGGAAGCGGTGCTCGACGAGGTGCGCGGGTATTTCCGCCCCGAGTTCGTGAACCGGATCGACGAGATCGTTGTGTTCGAGCCGCTCGGGCGCGACGAGATCTCGCAGATCGTCGACATCCAGCTCGGGTTGCTGCAGCGCCGGCTCGCGGAACGCGACCTCTCGATCGAGCTGACCGACGGGGCCCGCGAGTACCTCGCGAACAAGGGGTATGAGCCCCTGTTCGGCGCCAGGCCGTTGAAACGCTTGATCCAGCGTGAGATCCAGGACCCCCTTGCGCTGAAGCTGTTGTCGGGCGAGATCCGCGACGGTGACAAGGTCACCGTGGACGCTGAGGACGGTCACCTTGCGTTCCATGTATAGACGGCCCGCGACGCGAGCGGGGTTTTTCTGAGAACGTCTGGGGGAACGCCTTCGATATGGCCTACGTGATCGCAGAACCCTGCATCGACGTGAAGGACCGCGCGTGCGTCGACGAGTGCCCGGTCGATTGCATCTACGAGGGCGGCCGGATGCTCTACATCCAGCCCGATGAATGCGTCGACTGCGACGCCTGCGTCCCGGTGTGTCCGGTGACCGCGATCTTCTCGGCCGATGACATCCCGGCGGAATGGAAGCAGTTCACCGCCATCAACGCCGAGTTCTTCGGCGACAGCGTGTCCGGTTTGGGCTCACCCGGCGGAGCGGCGCAGGTCGGACCCACGACGGCCGACCACCCGACGGTGGCGGGCTGGACCGCTGAGTGATCGTCTGACAGGCTAGGGAGCCTCATGGCGGATATGAAGCTCCTGGACGTCGAGCGTCGTCTGGAGCGTGTCGAACGCCTCCTGCGAGCCGCGGTCGACGAGGCGCGCAGCGCCCGCGAGGATCTCGGCGCTGATCACGACGGCAACGATCGGTGGGCCAGGATGATGTTCGCCGTCCTGGATCAGCTCGAACACGAGGGCGGCGTGGTCGGCCGGCAGCGATTCCTCGAGATCGGCGAGGAGCACGGGTACAACC
>JBKPRM010000039.1:0-6125 GCA_046734555.1 Actinomycetota bacterium
CGCCCGGGCGTCGCGCACGGTGCGCTCGGCGTACGCTTTGAAGTCCGGTCCCATCGCCTCCTTCAGCGCCACGGCCTTCGCCGCGATGCAATGCTCGAGCGGCCCTCCCTGCATCATCGGGAACACGGCCTTGTCGATCGCCTTCGCGTGCTCCTCCTTGCAGAGGATCATCGCGCCGCGCGGCCCCCGCAGCGCCTTATGCGTCGTGAACGTGACGACGTCGGCGTAGGGAACCGGCGAGGGGTAAGCGCCGCCCGCGACGAGGCCGATGAAGTGCGACGCGTCCACCCACAGGAGCGCGCCGACCTCGTCGGCGATGTCCCGGAACGCCGCGAAGTTGATCTCGCGCGGATAGGCCGTGTACCCGGACAGGATGATCTTCGGACGGTGCTCCTTCGCGAGGTCCCGCACGCGGTCCATATCGAGCTGCTCGGTCTCGCGGTCCACCTCGTAGCCGACGAAGTTGAACCACATGCCCGAGACGTTCACCGGCGAGCCGTGCGTGAGGTGGCCCCCGTGGGCGAGGACCATCCCCAGGACCTTGTCGTTGGGGTCGTTCGGCGTGAGGAACGCGCCGAACACGGCCAGGTTCGCCTGGGCGCCCGCGTGCGGCTGGACGTTCGCGTGCTCCGCCCCGAACAGCTGCTTCGCCCGGTCGATCGCCAGCTGCTCCGTGATATCGACGAACTCACAACCGCCGTAGTAGCGGCGGCCCGGGTAGCCCTCGGCGTACTTGTTGTTCATCGTCGAGCCGACCGCGGCGAGCACCGCCGGGCTCGCGTAGTTCTCGGACGCGATCAGCCGGAGGTTCGTCCGCTCCCGGTTGAGCTCCCCCGCCACCGCGGCCGCGACCTCGGGATCGGTGGCCTTGAGTGCCTCCCAGTCGGCTGCGTACTCACGCATCGTGGATCTCCTCTCGTTCGATGGCCGCGATCTGCTCGAGCCGCGGCACGTGCCGTCCGCCGTCGAACGGCGTCGCCAGCCAGACCGATACGATCTCGCGCGCGTAGGTGGGCGCGATCACGCGCGCGCCCATCGCCAGGACGTTCGCGTCGTTGTGCTCGCGCGACAGGCGCGCGAGGTACAGGTCGTGGCACAGCGCCGCACGGATGCCGCGCACCTTGTTCGCCGTGATCTGCTCGCCTTGGCCGGAGCCTCCGAGCACGATCGCGCGGTCTGCGTCACCGGTCGCGACGGCGCGAGCGGCCGACGCGCAGAAGGCCGGGTAGTCGACCGGTTGGGTCGAGTCGGTCCCGACGTCGAGCACGTCGTGCCCGTTATCGCGCAGGAACCCCGCCAGATCCTGCTTCAGGGGGAACCCGGCGTGATCGGAGCCGAGCGCGACGCGCATCACGCACCCTCCGCGCGCGCCGGCACCGGCCTGGCGAGGCCGACGGCGAGCCGCTCGGTCCACTCCTCCAACTCCGACGCGATCTCGAGGTAGGTCTCGAGCGGCATACCGAGAGGATCGACGACGTCCTCGTCGAACCGGTCCATCTCCGTGAGCACACCCCCGTCGCGGCCCCGGGCCGCCGCCGCGACGCGACCCCCGATGTCGCCGGGCGTCGCGTCACGCTCCAGCAGCCTTGCCAGCTCTTTCAACGTGAACGTGCGGTCGCGCGCACCGGGCACGCGCTCGTCGATCTCCTCGCGATGCTCGGCGGCCATGCACACGAGGAGGTCCGCGCCCACGATCATCGGGTCGGTCAGCCGGTGCGCGATATGCCGGGAGATGTCGACGCCGCGCTCCCGCGCGGCGGCCACCGCCTCACGCGTTGCCGGTGTCCCCTCCATCGCGATCGTCCCCGCCGACGAGATGGCGGGCACATCGACGTCGCTTCGCCGGTGCATCGCGCGTCGGAGGAGTCCCTCCGCGATCGGGGAGCGACAGATGTTCCCGCTGCATACGACGAGGATGGAGGCCATCTGGGAGGCCCGGAGTCTAGCAGTGGGCCTCAGCCCGCCGATAGGCGTGCGATGGTGTCCGGATCGATGGTGCCGACCCGCAGGACCTCGAGTTTGCCGACGAGCGACACGACCGTCGACGCGGCACCAACGAGCGGCTCGTCTTGGCAGAGATACACGTCGACGGCGTCCCCGAACGCCTCGACGAGCTCGTCGCAGGTCGTCGCCGGCGGTTCGCCGGAACGGTTGGCGCTCGTCGTCGCGAGCGGTCCGGGGCCGAGCAGCGCCGACGCCATCGGGTGATCCGGCACGCGGACCCCGATCGTGCGGTCGTCGCCGCCGAGGTCCCAGTCGCCCGAGAGCGCCGATCGCGGCAGCACCAGCGTGACCGGACCCGGCCACAGCGCGAACGCGAGCCGTTCGGCGCGCTCGTCGAACGCCGCGAGCCGGCGCGCGAGCGCGGTGGTCGCCGCGAGCACCGGAAGCGTCAGGCCCCGTGGCCGGTCCTTCGCGTCGAAGAGCTTCGCCGTCACGGCCGCATCGTCGGGTCTCGCACCGATGCCGTACACGGTGTCGGTCGGGAACACGATCAGGCCGCCGCGTTGCACGGCCGCGATCGCGTCGGCGAGCGGATCGCTCACGGCCGCCGTCCCGACACGACCCGATCACGCTCCGTGAGGTCCCGGTGCACGGCGACGTCGTCGAAGCCGGCGTCCCGAGCGAGCGTCGAGACCGTCGCGGCGAGCGTGTCGTCGACCTCGACCGCGATGCCGCCACCGGGACGGAGCCACGACACTGCGCTGGCGAACAGCCGCTCGTAGTCGGCCGCGTCACCGAACAACGAGGCGTCGGGGTCGGCGCGAACCTCGGACGGCAATCCGTCGCGCCGAGCCAACGGCAGGTACGGCGGGTTCGCGACGACGAGGTGGACGGCGCCCAGGAGGTCCGGGGGCAGCGGCTCGAACAGATCCCCGGGGACGAACCGCACCGGGAGCCGCAGCCGGGTGGCATTGTCGGTCGCCAACGCGATCGCATCGAGCGAGATGTCCGTCCCGAACACGCGAGCGCCTGGCCGCTCCTGCGCGATCGACAGGGCGATCGGCCCGGCGCCGGTGCACAGATCGACCACGATCGGGGCGGGATCCGACGCCAGCTGCAACGCGACGCCGACCACGATCTCGGTTTCGGGGCGTGGGACGAACACGCCCGGACGCACCTCGAGGATCAGACCTCGGAACCCCTGCTCGCCGGTAAGGTGCTGCAACGGCGTGCCAGTGCAGCGCCGACACAGCGCGCGACCGTACGCCTTGGCCTCGGCGGTCGAAAGGCCGTCCTCGCGAGTGAACAACGTCGCTCGGTCGATCCCAAGGATCCGTTGCAACAGGGCCTCGGACTCCGCACGGGCCGACTCGACGCCGTGCCGCTCGAGGTAGTCGGCGCCACGGCGGGCCACCTCGGAAGGTCTCATCACTCGCTGTCTGCGAGCTGCGCCGTGCGCTCGGCCGCGAGGAGTGCGTCGATGAACCCGTCGAGGTCCTCGCCGCCCGCGAGCACATCGGCGAGTTGGTGCGAGGTGTGCTTGATCCGGTGATCCGTCACGCGTCCTTCGGGGAAGTTGTACGTACGGATCTTCTCCGAACGCTCCCCCGTGCCGAGCTGGGCTCGCCTCGCCGCAGCCTCCTTGGCCTGCGCCTCGTCGAGCGCCATCTGATGCAGCCTCGCGCGCAGGTAGCGCATCGCCTTCTCCTTGTTCTGGAGCTGCGAACGCTCCTCCTGCATCTCGACCTTGATGCCGGTGGGCTTGTGCACGATCCGGACGGCCGAGTCGGTGGTGTTGACCGACTGCCCCCCGGGACCGCTCGACCGGTACACGTCGATCTGCAGATCTTCGGGACGGAGCTCCACCTCGACGTCCTCGGCCTCCGGCATCACGGCAACGGTCGCGGTCGAGGTGTGGATCCGGCCCTGTGATTCGGTGACCGGCACCCGCTGTACCCGGTGGACGCCGGCCTCGTGCTTCAGCCGGCCGTACGCATCTTTCCCGCGTACCTCGAGCGAGACCTCCTTGAAACCCCCCAGGTCGCTCGGCGACGAGGACAACACCTCGGTCTTCCACCGGTGACGCTCGGCGAGGCGGCGGTACATCTCGAACAGGTCGGCCGCCCACAGCGCGGCCTCCTGCCCGCCCGTACCGCCGCGGATCTCGACGATGACGTCCTTGCCCTCGTTCGGGTCTGTGGGCACGAGCAGGAGTTCGAGTCGCCCACGGAGCTCCGCGGCGCGGGTCTCGAGCCGCTGCATCTCCTCGGCGAGGTAGACGGAGAGCTCGGCGTCGCCGTCGTCGGCCGCCATCGTGCGCGCCTCGTCGAGCTGGGACAGCACCGACCTGAGCTCGCGATACGGGGCCACGACGTCGCCGAGCTCGGCATAGGTGCGGCCGAGGTCGCGGAGTCTGTCGGGACTGGACGCGACCTCCGGCGAGGCCATCTCGGCCTCGACCTGCTCGTATCGCGTCTCGATCTCGGCGAGACGATCCTCGATGCCCGATGCCATGCGCCGATGCTAGTCGGCGGCTCGGACTACTCGGACCCCTCGGACCCCTCGTCGAAGTCGATGTCGATGCTCGACAGATCGGGCAGGTCCACCGGTCGCGGCGTCGCCCACATGTCCTCGTACCGCGGGTCGATCGCGTCGTCTTCGCGCCCGGGCCGCCCGACGCTGACCGAAGCGGGTTCACTGTCGTCCGAGCCGTCATCAGAGCCGTCGTCCGCTGAGCCGTCGCCCTCGGTCATCGACAGGCTGTCCATCGGTCGATCGCTCCCGGCGGACCCGCCGGCGCTCGGCAGCGGTGCCGGGTCCTGCGCGATGTGCGCACCCGATGGGGGCGCCGCCGGCGCGGGCTCGTCATCGGGGATCTCGAGGTTCTGCGCGACGGCAAGCAGGCGCGACTGCATCTCGTGCATCTGGCCGAGCAACGACTCGCGCCGTTGCTCGAGACCGCCGAGGACCCGATCGGCCTCGGCCTTCGCGCGGAGCAGCTCGTCGCTGCTCTCCGACTTTGCCTCTTCGGCCTTGGCCTGCGCATCGACCCGGATCCGGTCGGCCTCGGCTCGTGCCTCCTCGAGGAGCTTCGTCGCCTCGTCCCGCGCTTGCTCGATCAGCTTCTGCGCTTCCTCGTCGGCGGCCTTCAGCACCGAGGCGAAGCGCTGGCTGATCCGCTCGTAGGCGGCCTCGGTGTCGGCTTCCGGCGAGATCGCCGGCGGCGGCATCGCAGGCGGCGCCTCGACGACCGGCGTGGCCTCGGCGGCCGGCGCGAACGGCTCCTCGGCGGGGGCGGGGGCGAGCCGCTGCTCGCGCAACTCGCCTTCCAATGCCTCGACCTGCAACGCCACCTGGTTCAGGTAGTCGTGCACCTGGTCGGGGTCATAGCCACGTCGAACGGTGGCGAACTGGCGGCGGCGGATCTGTTCAGCGCTGGGAAGCAGCGGAAGATCGAGATCGGACATGGCGGGGAACCTCCATCTGTCGTCAGTTCATAATCGGCCGCAGGGCCTCATGAATCAACGACCCTGCTCAAGTGGCCTGTGTCTATCGAGGCTGCTCGCCGGCGCTCGCGGCCGCCTCTCGACGCAACACCTCTTCGAACGATGCGACCGCGACCTCGATCTGGCCGTCGTCGGGCTCTTGCGTGGTGATCTTCTGCAACCAGATGCCGGGGCGCATCAGCGCCCGCATCAACAGCGAGTTCGGATATCTCGCCCCGAGGCGGAGGGCCTCGTAGGCGAGCCCGGCGATGATCGGGATCGCGACGATCCGCGACACCAGTCGCCACACCAGGCCGGGCGTGCCGAACAGCGAGAACACGAACACGGTCACGATCATCACGATGATCAAGAAGTTGGTGCCGCAGCGGACGTGCTCCTTGGGGAATCGATCGATCCGCTCCGGCACGAGCGTCTCGTCGTGCTCGTACGCGGCGATCGTCTTGTGCTCGGCCCCGTGGTATTCGAACACCCGGTGGATGTCCTTCGTTCGCCCCAGGAACCAGAGGTACCCGACGAACAGCGCGACGCGGAACACGCCCTCAGCGAGGTTCACCCACACACCGTGCAGATCGATCCGATCCTGCACCCAGACGAACAGCGTCGTCGGGCCGAGCACGAACACGGCGACGAACACGACGAGCGCGATCGTCAGCGCCACACCGATCTGTGTCGAGG
>JBKPRM010000040.1:0-8674 GCA_046734555.1 Actinomycetota bacterium
GTCCAGTCGGTCGGGTTCGGGCCCCCGGCGAGTGAGGGATGGGCTGTCTATGCGTTCTTCGCGATCGCCCTGCTGGGCGCGGCGATGACGCCCTACGAGGTGTTCTTCTTCTCCTCGGGCGCCGTCGAGGAGAACTGGACGCCCCGCGACCTGATGGTCAACCGCCTGAACGTCTACATCGGGTTCCCGCTCGGGGGCATCCTGTCGCTCGCGATCATGGGAGCGAGCGCGCTGGTGTTCCAACCGCGAGGGGTGAGCCTCTCGCACCTGTCGCAGGTGACGCTGCCGGTCTCGATGACGTTCGGCAAGGTCGGTCTGGTGTTGTTGCTCTTCGGGATGTTCGCGGCGATCTTCAGCGCGGCGCTCGAGACCGCCCTCTCGGCCGGCTACACGATGTCGCAGTTCTTCGGGTGGCAATGGGGAAAGTTCGTCCGACCGCGACAGGCCGCACGGTTCCACCTGGTCGTGCTCGCGTCGATCGTCGTCGGCGTCTTGATCGCGCTGTCGACGATCGACCCGATCTTGATCACGGAGTACTCGATCGTGCTGGCCGCGGCGGCGCTCCCCCTCACCTACCTGCCGATCCTGATCGTGGCGAACGACCCCATGTACATGCGGGACAAGACGAACTCGCGCTTCCTGAACGCGATCGCGTTCGTGTTCCTCGTGGTGCTGGTGGTCGTGTCGATCGCGACGATCCCCTTGATGATCTACACGAAGGCAGGCGCATGAGGCTCGGGGATCTGATCGGCTCGACGGTGGTGGACGCGGACGACGTCGAGGTCGGCCGCGTCGGCGACGTGTGGCTGACCCAGGACGGTCCGCCGGCGGGGCCGTTCGGCGCGGCGTTGCGCGTGGACGCGCTGGTGATGGGGCGCTTCGGGCTGGCATCGCGCGCCGGCTACGAACGCGAGGACATGCACGGGCCGGCACCGATCGCGTGGTTCCTGCACCGACGCACGGCGCACCGGCCGGTCGTCCGGTGGTCGGACATCGCGTCGCTCGAAGAGGGCAAGGTCCGCATGCGCGGCCGCCTGGCCGACCTCGATCGTCCACATACCGTGGCAGAGCCAGCCGCCGGCCGGCGGATCTCCGCCGGCCTCGAGCTCCTGGATCGGCAGCTCGTCGACCCCGACGGCCTGATGGCCGGCAAGGTGGACGACCTGGGGTTCGAGCTACACGGTGATGGGAGCCCCCCCGTCGTGACCGAGATCCTCGCCGGACCGGGAGCGCTGGCGCGACGGCTCGGCGGCGGACTGGGCGGGTGGATCGCCTCGGTGCACGCCAGGCTGCAAGGGGGGTCGCGGGACCCCGCATCGATCTCGTTCGCCGTCGTCGGCACGATCGACGACCACGTGACCCTGATCGTCTCGCGCGAGGACGTCGCGACGTTCGCCTTCGAGGGATGGGTCCGCGACAACGTGATCGCGAAACTCCCGGGGAGCTAGTTCAGGCGGGCCGGAACCTCGCCTGATAGGCGGCCGCGACGGTTTCCAGGAAACGCTCGTCTTGATCCGGCCGGTACCCAGGCGCCACGCCGAGCGATGTGCGCAGCGAGCTCGCGACGTTCGCCGCGAGCGAGCGCCTGGCCATCTCGTCGAGCTCGAACCGCCGTTGGAGGAACGCGCGTGCCAGGTCGTATTGCGCCTCGGTCACCGCGGCCGCATCGAAGGGGAGGTCGGGCGCCGTGCCGTCGACGGCCACGGGCGGGAGCGGGGCGACCACGAACGGCGACGGGAGCGCGGCCTTGCGCTCGTGCACGACGATCGTGCCTGCGGCGAGGTCGCCGAGCCGCTGCGAGTGCCGCGTCACGATGATCGACACCGCACCCACCAGGTAGTACGCGGGGAGGAGGTCGACGATCCGCAGCAGGTTGCGGACGAGGACCTCGGTCCAGCCGATCGGCTGACCATCCGCGCGCACGACCCGGATCCGCTGTGCGCGCTTCCCGGGGGTCTGCCCGTTCCAGAGCCCTTCGAAGACGAAGTAGTACCCCCAGAACGCGATGAGCGAGGCGAGCAGCAACACCGCCATCAGTGCGGCTCCCTCCAGATCGAACCCGGCGGCGATCAGGACGAACACCAGCAGTACCCCGATCTGGACCAGCGTGTCGAGTATCTGCGCGATCCCGCGACTGCCCAGCCCCGCCGTGTCGAGGTCGAGCGGCACCGCTTCGGGCGTGACGATCGTGTTCGATGGATGGTCGCTCATGGCCACCTAGACTTCGGCTGGTGGACGTCGATTCTTTCATCCGCACCCATCGGGCGGATTGGGAGCGGCTCGACGCGCTGAGCCGGCGGGCGGGGGCCGAGCTCAAGACCGACGGCGGCGCACACATATCTGAAGCGATCACCCTCTACCTCAAGGCGTCGACCGATCTGACCGAGGCCCGAGCGCGCTACGCCGACCCACAACTCGTCGGCTACCTGAACGAGCTCGTGGCCCGGGGCAGGCAGGCCGTGTATTCGGCGCGGCCGACGACGACGCGGGGGTTCCTCACGTTGTTCGGTGCGCGCTATCGAGCGGAGATCCGCCGCACCCTTCCGTTCATCACGGTGATGTCGGCGCTGCTGATCGTCGTCGTGCTGGCGTCGTGGGCATGGATCGTCTGGTCGCCGGCGGCGCGGGCCGGCGCGATCCCACCCGAGGCGCAGGATGCGATCCGGCAGTTCTCGGGCGGGCGGGCGCCCGACCTCGGCCCCGCGCCGGCGCTGTCCTCGGAGATCTTGTTCAACAACGTGATCGTCGCGTTCAACGCGTTCGCGCTCGGCATCACGGCCGGGATCGGCACGGTGCTCGTCGTCGTGCAGAACGCGCTGCTCCTCGGCGTCCTCGCCGGCGCCTTCCAGGTCGCGGGGAAGGGCGGCGCGTTCTGGGCAGTGATCTTGCCGCATGGGTTGCTCGAGCTCACGGCGATCTGTATCGCGGCGGGTGCGGGCCTGCGGATGGGATGGTCGATCATCGACCCCGGCGATCTGCGCCGGGGCGCGGCCCTCGCGGCGGCGGCACGCGGTGCGGTGATCGTCGTCGTCGGCGTGATCCCCGCGTTCGTGGTCGCGGCCTGCATCGAGGGCTTCGTCACCGGCACGTCGCTGCCCGACCCGCTCGAGACCGGGATCGGCGTCGTCGCGACGCTTGCCTACGTCGCGTTCCTGATCGGCTGGCGACCCGCGCCACTCGCGTCCGCTCAGAGCGTGCCGGCGGCCTTGATCGACAGGTAGCGGTCGGCGAGCGCGGCCGTCAGGTCGCCGGGGTCGCGATCCTCGACACCGACGCCGAGCGAACGCAGCCGACGCGCGGCGTCCTCACGGGCCCACGACCACTCAGCCGCGGCG
Organism: Actinomycetota bacterium; assembly: GCA_046734555.1. GTDB lineage: Bacteria > Actinomycetota > UBA4738 > UBA4738 > HRBIN12 > AC-51. Next base: position 3,336 of record JBKPRM010000040.1, read on the forward strand.
CTCCGCGTGTACACCGCCCCGGAGTTGGTCACCGGCGCGACAGCGAGACGCGACAGCTCGGGATCGCGGATCGCGCCGAGCACGACGAGGTGCCGAGCCCGCAATGCGGGGACCGCCGCCAACAGCGGCTCCATCGCGGCGGCGTCGGTCAGCTCCGTCAGTAGGACCATCAACGATCGGCGGCGCTGCCGGCCGAGCGTCGTCGCGAACGCGGTCCGGTAGTCAGGCGCGGCGAGCACGGGTTCGAGGTCGAAGAGCAGCTCGAGCATGCGCCTCGGCTGCTCGCGGCCGCCGCGGGCACCGAGTGCCGCGAGGACCCGGTCGCCGAACGCGACCATGCCGACCCGGTCGCCCGCGTTGGCGGCGAGCTCGGCGATGGCGAACGCCGCATCGATCGCGCGCTCGAACCGGGTGATGCCGCCGACGGAGGCCGCCATCGACCGGCCCGCGTCCAGCAGCAGCACGACGTGCTGATCGCGCTCGTCGCGGTAGGTGTTCGTGATCGGCCTCCCCGCACGCGCGGTCGCGATCCAGTTGATGCGCCGGTACTCGTCGTCGGGGTGGTATTCCCGCAGGGAGTCGAAGTCGGACCCGCCGCCTCGCGCGGCGGATGTCCGTTGCCCGACGTGCAGCTGACGGGCCCTCTCCAGCCGGGCGACGACGTGGGCGCGTCCCGGGAGCGCCGGCAGCACGCGCACGTCGTGGCGCAGATCGATCCGTTCCTGTCTGCCGGCGAGCCGCAGCGGGCCCGCGGTCCGCACCGTGATCGGGCCGAGCTGCATCCGTCCCCGTCGGGTGGGCGACATCGCTGCCGCGAGCCGCACCGTCTCGCGCGGCCCGACGCGCGACGACAGCCGCCGCGGCTCGAGACCGAGCGAAGGCGGCGCCGCGTCATGCACGCCGACCTCCACCGGTCGATCGAGCGGGTTCCACAGGCGGATCGAGGCCGCGTCCCCCCGCCCGATGCTCGCGACGGCTGGTGCCGACCTGCCGACCTGCATCGACGACGGGTGGGGTGCACGCACCACGTCGCGAACGACCAACGCGGCGAGACAGACGTTCACGACGACGAGCGACCCGGCGACCGGGAACGGCAGCGCCGCGGCCACGACCGCGGCGAACGCCGCGACGACCGCGAGCCGGACCGACAGGTACATCTAGGCGGGGACCGCCACGCGGGTGACGAGCGCGTCGAGCACCGAGTCGGCGGTCGCCCCCTCGAGCTCCACCTCCGGACGCAGGATGATCCGGTGGCGCCACGTCGGCTTCGCCATCGTCTTGACGTCGTCGGGCGTCACGAAGTCGCGACCGTTCAGATACGCCCAGGCCTTGGACGCCATCACGAGCATCGCCGCACCCCGGGGGCTCGCGCCGAGCGAGAGCGACGGGCTCGTGCGCGTCTCGCGAGCGAGCGTCACGACGTAGCGCGCGACCTCGTCGGTCACTTGGACGGCGACGACCTCACGCGCGCCGGTGGCGAGCGCCTCGATCCCGGCCACCCGTTCCACACCGAGGCTCGCCACGTCGTGCGGATCCTTCCCGGCGTCGTGCATCCGCACGATCGCGAGCTCGTCGTCGGCCTCGGGGTAGCCGACGCGGATCTTGAACAGGAACCGGTCGAGCTCGGCCTCCGGCAACGGATAGGTCCCCTCGTACTCGATCGGGTTCTGCGTCGCGATCACGAGGAACGGCTCGGGCAGGCGGTGCGTCTCGCCCTCGATCGTCACCTGCCGCTCCTCCATCGCCTCGAGCAAGGCCGCCTGCGTCTTCGGCGGCGTGCGGTTGAGCTCATCGGCGAGGACCAGGTTCGCGAACAGCGGGCCCATGCGGAAGCGGAAGTCCCCGTTGGCGGAATCGAACACGACGTTGCCGGTGACGTCGGATGGCATCAGGTCGGGCGTGAACTGGATGCGGCGGAACGACAGGTCGAGCGTGCGGGCGAGCGTCTTCGCGAGGAGCGTCTTGGCGACGCCCGGGACGCCCTCGAGGATCACGTGCCCACCCAACAGGAGCGCGGCGGTCAAGCCGAGCACGACGTTGTCCTGCCCGACCACTGCCTTGCCGACCTCCCCGCGGACCGCCGTGAAGGTCTCCGAGGTACCGCTCATCGATCGGCTCCTTCCAGTCGTCGGGTCAAGGCGTCCAGCTCCCGCGTCAAGGCGATCAGCTCCTCGTCACCGGCGGGGTCCGGCCCGTCCAGGACGCGGCGAACCCGATCGCCGTCGACGCCCGCGGCCCGGGCGAGCAGCACGGGCAGCTCGGGGTCCCCGGGCGCGATCGTGACGCCGAGGCGGCGAGCGAGCCGTGCGCCGGTGATCCGTCGCAGCAGCCGCGCGCAGTACCGGTAGGCGCGGGCGCTGCGATACAAGGCGCCCGCAGCGTAGACGAGCTCGCCCGACGGGATCGGCGAGGACAGCGGCTCGTCGCGGGGTCGGCCGAACCGGCGGCCCCGCGCGATCGCGAAGACGGCGACGGCGAGCGCGAGCTGGAAGATCGCGGCCTTCGCACCGGTGGGGATCGCCGCCCAGATCCCGCCGCTCGAGGCGTTCGGGTCGGTCGGGGTGCCGAGCACCACACCGGCGTTGTCTCCGACCAGCCCGAGCGTGAAGACCGCGTTGTCGCCCTCCCGGAGCAGCTCGTTGGACATGACCGACCCGCCGCCGAGCAGGACGATCGTGCCGCTACCCCGGGGGACGAACAGAGCGTAGGCACGAGCGCCGTCGGCGAAGCACGGCACCGCCGCGCCGGATGTCGACACGAGCGATCCGTCCGACGGAGCCACGGTCACCCCGCCGACGCCTCGCACCGCCGGGTGGACGCAATCCGCCGGGAGCTCGACCGTGTCCGCGATGCCCTCCCGGCCGCCGGGGTCGGCGAGCTGACGTGTGATCTCCGATGACGGGTCGGCGACGATGAGCGTGCCGCCGGCGTCGGCCCAGACGAGTAGCGGCCGCTCCTGCTCGGACGTACGCACATCGTGCAACAAGAGGAACGCCGACCCGTCGACCGGTGCGCCGGCCGAGACCGACAGATGCATCTCGGTCAGGAACCGGCGCAGGATCAACGTTTCATCCTGTGGAGGGGCGGGTGCGAACAGTGCGATCGCGCAGAGCGCGAGCAGCCCGACCCCCGCGACCCACGGTCCCAACCGGCGAGCGCGACTCATGCCGACCTCGCGGCCCGCTCGGCGCCGACGAGCCGGTCGACGTCGTCTGCGTCGGCCGCCACGTTGCCGTAGGTCACCCGCTCGAAGGTCTCGGTCGCGCCGCGCACGACGGGATCGAGGGCGGGCCGCCGCCGGTGGACCGCGGCCCGGCACTCGCCCGCCGTGAGCGACGGCGCCTCTTCGACGATCCCGCGCCGATCGAGCGTCTCGAGCATCAGGTGGTACAGCGCCCGAACCGCCGCCTCCGCATCGCCGGCGTCGATCGCGCGCTGCGCCTCCCGTGCCCAATCGATCGCGGCGTCGGTGCCCGGCCCCGCCGTGGACACGCGTTCATCCGGCACGACGCGCCTGCCGATCCTGCTCGCGACGAACAACCCGATCCCGACGAGCAGCACGACAGCGAGGAGCGCCCCCAGCGGACCCGAGCGCAGGACCGGTCCCAGCGTGTGTTCGAGGAGCCATCCGATCGCATCCCGCACGCGCCCGAGGACCCGCTCGATGAGGCCGGGTTCGGTATCGGTTCCCCCGTAGGCGGCCGCGAGGGCCGCATCCACCGCTGCGCGGTCGCGCGGTGACACGGCCGCCGCGGCTTCCGAAGCATCACGCGTCGCCTGGAGCCTGGCCGTCACCGCCTCCCACGGCAGGGGCTCCGCCTCGAGGTCGATCCCCGACAGCAGCGACGACTCGGTGACGGTGCGCCGCTCCCCGTCGGGGAACGAGACGGTCGCCGGCAGCCCGAGCGACGAGACGATGGCGTGGAGCGTCTGTGCGTTGCGAGACCCCGGGGGTGTCTGGTCGAGCTGCGCGCTCGACGCGGCGAGCCGATCGGTGAACGCGTCGACCGGCACGTCGGTCTGGGCGGAGGTGGCCGAAGCGGCGGCGAGCACGAGGACGACGACGATCAGCCGGAGCGGCGCGCGTGTCGTCGGCCGCGACACCGTCGGCTAGCGAAGCTCCTGCGCCATGACGGCGATGTCGAAGCCCTCCTTGCGGATACGGGCGTCGAAGTACAGCAGCACGGCGACGATCGTCGTGAACGGGGTGACGATGATCGCCGCCGCGGACGCGAAGATCGCCTGCACGATCCAGCTCCACCACGCCGTGCTCGTTCCGAGGAACGCGGCGGGCGCCGACAAGATCCCGGTGATGATCGCGGTCAACAGCCCCGACAGCAGCAACACGAGGAACATGTGCCCGGTCCGGCCCTTGCACAGGTTCCAGGCCCTCGACAGCGCGCCGGTGACGCCCTGGCCCTCGACGACCACCGCCATCGGGGCCACCGTGTAGCGGATCGCCATCAAGATCCCCGGGACGATGATGATGAAGCCGAGGGCCGTGAGGATCCCGCCGAGCAGGCTCACGCCGAGCAACGTCCAGAACTTCGACACCGCGAAGCGCAGCGACTCGCGCCACCGCAGCTCCTGCCCGAGGTAGGCGTCGGCCACCGCGCGCGTCGTCGAGCCGCGCAGCAACGGGTCGAGCACGATGAAGCTCAGGAACGCGACCAGGAGCGTGATGCCGATCGACGGCTGTCGGATCACCTGGCCCGTCCGGTAGACGACCACGTCGTGCGAGGTGGCGAACTCGAACGCGTGGCTGAGGAACTGGAACGGGACGACCAGCACCGCGATCAGCGTCATGAACTGCTTCCAGTGCAGTCGGTACAGGTTGATCGCCGCGTCGAGCGTCTCGCCCACCCCGCGGGGGCGAAGCGGCAACGGGAAGCCTCGTTTCCACTGGGAGGGCCGGTCGCTCTGCGGTGGTGGCGGTGGAAGCGGCGGTCCGACGGCCGCCGAGGCCGGGACGGGAAGGCCAGCGCCGCCGACAGGCTCGAAGTCGTTCCCCACCGCGAGAACCCTAGGTTCTCGGGGGAACGAAGTCACCCAAGCTAGGCTGGCTCGCGTGCCGAGCCGCGTGCTGATCGTCGACGACCATGAGCTGATCCGCCAAGGCATGCGGACGATGCTCGAAGATGCGCCCGCCCTCGAGGTCGTCGGCGAGGCCAAGAGCGCGAGCGAGGCGCTCGCGTTCGCGCGGCGGCTGCAGCCGGACGTGATCACGCTCGATGTGCGACTGCCGGACCGGCAGGGGATCGAGATCTGCGGCGAGCTCCGCGCGGTCTCGGCGCATTCGCGGATCTTGATCTGCTCAGGTCTGTCCGAAGGCTCCGCGT
>JBKPRM010000041.1:0-6429 GCA_046734555.1 Actinomycetota bacterium
GTACGGGGATGCGTGCTCTTCTCGTGGCAGGGTTCCTCGTGATGGCGGTTGCCGTGCAAGCGGCGGCTGCGCCGGGGGACATCGACCCGTCCTTCGACGGGGATGGGGTCGTTCACACCGACTTCTCAAGCGACGTTAGCCTCATCGACACGGCGCTCGGGGTCGCCCTTCAACCCGACGGAAAGATCCTCGCCGCGGGTCGAGCCGGTGGTAGTGGCGGCAGGTTCGCTCTCGCTCGCTACCTGACCGACGGGACGCTCGACCCGACGTTCGGCGGCGACGGGAAGGTGCTCACCAACCTGAGTGCCGGCGCGGACGCCGCCTTCGACGTCGCGATCCAATCAGACGACAGCATCGTGGTGGCCGGCCGTGCAGGCGGGAACGGCGGGCAGATCGCCCTCGTGCGCTACCGGTCCGACGGCACGCGTGATCCGTCGTTCGACGGCGACGGCAAGCTGTTGATCGACGTCACCCCTCGCGCCGACGCCGCTCGGTCGCTCGTGATCCAACCCGACGGGAACATCGTCGTCGCGGGGTACGCGGGGTCGACATGGGCCGTCCTTCGGCTGACCACTGACGGGCTGCTCGACGATGGATTCGGGGGGGATGGTCTCGTTCGGCCGAGCTTCACCAGCGAACGTGACGCCGCTGCGGCCGTCGCGCTCGACAGCTCGGGCCGGGTCGTCGTCGCTGGCACGGCCGGCATGGACCCGAACGGCTTCGGGAACTCTGACCTGGCGGTTGCTCGATACCTCGATGACGGAACGCTCGACGACACGTTCGAGGGAGACGGGAAGTGGCTCAGAGAGATCAGCAGCGGTGGAGACGTCGCCTACGGCGTGGCGATCCAATCCGACCAGAAGATCCTCGTGGTCGGGACGACCGGGATCGGGATCGTCTCGGACCCCGATTGGGATGCCGTCATCCTGCGGCTCGATGAACTCGGAGTCCTGGATCCGACGTTCAGCGATGACGGGATCAGGGGCTATAACGTGACGAACCGCCCCGACGTGGCAACGGGGGTGGCGATCCAGAGCGACGGCATGATCGTCCAGGTCGGTACGTCGATACGACCGTGCTGTTCAAGAGCGTGGCTCGTGCGTTACAAGGCGAACGGCAACATCGACCAGACGTTCGGCAACGGCCGCGTGCTGACCGACCCCGCGGACGCGTCGAGTGGCCAAGACGTGGCCTTACTCCCGGATGGGAGGATCGTGATCGCCGGCCGAGCCGGTTCGAGCGACTCCGTGTTCTCCGTCATGCGGTTCCTTCCGTAACCCTCGAGGAGAGAGGGCCCGCCAAGTTGCCCCTCGGAGCGGAAGTGGCCGGTCGCACACCGGATCTCCGCCACGTCGCCGTGAGGCAGCGTCGGGGAAACGCCGCCTAGTCCTTCCTGGTGCCCTGGCTCGGTGCCACCACTTCTGTCGCGGTGGGCGACGACGAAGGGATCCGCTCCAACACCCGTGCCGTCAACTTGGAGGCCGTTGCGCTGAGCACGTCCGCGAGCCGCGTGGGGACATCTGCCTTGTACTCGAGGGCGGAGATCGTCTCGGCAAGACGCGCCCGCGCGAGCTCGACGTCGCGCCGGATCTCGGCTACTCGGAGATCCTCAGGTGTTCCGTCTCGCGTTGGATCCATCCGATGTCCTCCTTCGCCGCCTGAAGGGCTCGGGTCGGCGCGAGCGGTGTGGCCTTCCGCAGCCGCGCCCGACCGATCAGCACGAGCACCGCTGCTGCGACCACCAACACTGCGGCGACGACGAGCGCAGCTGCCCACGCCGGCAGCACGATCGCGAGCGCCAAGACGGCCGCTCCGACCAGCGTCGCGAGCGCGAACATGGCGAACAAGACGCCGCCTGCGAGGAGTCCGAGCCCGACGCCGACCTTCGACGCTTTCGCCTTGATCTCGATCATCGCGAGCTCGCCCTCGCGCCGGAAGATCAGCGACGCGTCGCTCAGGAGTGACCGGATCAGCTCGGACAGCGACGCGTTGCGCCGGTCCCCGTCTCCTATCTCTGGCGTTGCCATCGTCTGCCCCTCACCCGCGTTCGTGGGTCTTTCCCCTGCGAGACACGGCTCATGCGTGCCGGCGCATCTGTTTCTCGCGTCGCCGTTCGGGGGAAGCCCCTTACGGAAGAGGTGGGACGAAGAGAGGGGCTCGTGATGGTCGGCGACACGGCGGGTTCCGGCAACGGCGTGCGCGACCTCCAGGACGCCGGAAAGGCCGTCGTGGAAGCCGCCGGCACGGTGGCCGGTGACCGGATCCGTGTGGAGGTGGATGCCCGGTCCAGCCATCTGGCCGTCGAGGTGAAGGCCCTGGCGGTGGCGATGCGCGCAACGAGCGCGAGCCTCCGCGAACAGGGGCACGACCGGGACGCCGATCTGGTCGACGAGCTCGTCGGCCATGCCGACCGGCTCGCGGCCCGTCTGGCTGCAGCCGATACCGACGAGCTGCTCGAGGACGCGAAGCGCCTCGCCCAGCGGGCGGCTTCCTTCGCGCGGAAGGAGCCGGTTCTCGTGATCGCCGGTGCCTTCACATTCGGCCTCCTCGTCCCCAAGGTGCTCGAGGCCCTCACAGGCGAGGGCGACCGAGAGGAGTGAGCCATGGCAAAGGCGAAGAACACCGCTGAGTCGGCGATGGGAACGGTGGCCGACAAGGCAGGCGACGCGGCGTCGGCGGTGGAGGGTGGCGCGAAGAAAGTCGTGTCGACCGTAGCGGAGAACCCGATCCTCGCGGCGGCGAGCGCGGCCGCCATCGGCGCCGCCGTGACCGGCGGCACCGCCGTCGCTCGAAAGCGCAAGGCAGCAGCGAAGAAGAAGTCGTCGGCGAGGAAGAAGCCGGGGGGCAAGAAGAAGGGTGGCGTCAAGAAGAGCTCGGCGAAGGCGAAGCGGACGCCGGCCAAGAAGGGCGCAGCAACGCGAGGCACCGCTCGCAAGAGCCCTGCGAAGAAGACATCGACGAAGAAGGGCACCGGTCGCAAGAGTCCCGCGAAGAAGACGGCACACAGGAAGGCGTCCACGAGCAAGTCGCCCCGATGATCAGATGCGCCGCGCCCTGGAGTCGCGCGAGTAGGAGCCACCGCGTGAGTCTGGCGAGGTGCGCGTAGGGACTACACTCGGCTGATGCCGAACAGGAGACGTCGCCTGCGTGCGGGCTCGGGCGCGGTGATGCTGATCGGCGGCGCGGAGGACAAGCTCAAGGCTCGGCTGATCCTGTCGAGGTTCGTCAAGCTCGCAGGCGGCGCCGATGCGGACATCGTCGTGGTGAGCACCGCCTCGTCGCTCGGCGACGCCACGACCGAGACGTATCGCACGATCTTCACGGAACTCGGCGCCCCGCACGTGACGGGCGTGCGACCGGAGGGGCGTGCGGAAGCCGAGAGTCCAGACATCGCCGCCGCTCTCGCCAAGGCGACCGGCGTGTTCCTGACGGGAGGTAATCAGCTCCGGCTCACGTCGATCGTGGCCGGCACTCGCCTGGCTTCCGGACTCCATCTCGCACACGACCGCGGAGCGGTCATCGCCGGTACCTCAGCAGGAGCCAGCGCGCTGGCGGCGTACATGCTCGCCTCAGGCGACTCAGGCGCCACGCCTCGTCATGGCATCGTCCAGCTGGCCGCTGGGCTCGGGCTCGCGCCCGAGATGGTGGTTGACCAGCACTTCGAACAGAGAACGCGGCTGGGACGGCTGCTGTCGGCGATCGCCCAGTCGCCGTCACTCGTCGGTATCGGGCTCGACGAGGACACGGCCGCGATCATCTCGACGGATCGACAGATGGACGTCATCGGCCGCGGGGCGGTCACCGTCGTCGATGGCTCGAACATGCAGACCGACGCGTACCGCCTGCGGGGACGTCGGCCGGTGATGATCTCCGGCGTCGTCTTGCACTCGATCCCGTCTGGTTTCGTCTTCGATCTGCGGACCCGCGCGCTCGCCTCCGACGAAGGTGGTGTCGGGATCCAGCGGGAGGCGTCCGAATGAGCGCCCCCGAGGAGATCGAGGGTCCGAGCGAACCCGAGGGGTCTGAGCGCCCGCGAATCGCTCCCGATCTCACGATCGTGAACGAGCGCGTGTTCCGCGGGCCCAACTACTACTCCTACGAGCCGGCGATCAAGTTGCTCGTCGACCTCGGCTCGCTCGAGTTCTGGCCGTCCAACACGATCGAGGGCTTCACGGAGGCTCTGCTCGACACGCTTCCCGGCGTCGGAGAGCACTCCTGCTCGCGAGGACATGCCGGAGGGTTCCGCGAACGGCTGATCGAGGGCACGTGGGCCGGCCACGTCGCGGAGCACATCGCGATCGAGCTGCAGCGCGAGTCGGGGGCGCAGGTCTACCGGGGGAAGACCCGGGCTTCCGGCGCTCCTGGACGCTACAACGTGATCTACGGGTATTGGGAGGAGCAGGTCGGGCTCGCCGCCGGCCGCATCGCCGTCCGTCTGGTCAACCACCTCGTCGCACCCGATCCTGGTTTCGACCTCCTGAGCGAGCTTGACGGACTGATCCGGCTCGCCGAGCGGCGCGCGTTCGGTCCCTCGACGCAAGCGATCCTCGATGAGGCCGCCAGCCGGGACATCCCGTTCATCAGGCTGAACGAGCAGTCGCTCGTGCAGCTCGGTCAGGGCAAGTACCAGCAGCGGATACGCGCGACGATGACCTCGATGACGTCAGCGCTCGCGGTCGACATCGCCCAAGACAAGAAACTCACGAACCAATTGCTCGCGTCAGCCGGTCTCCCGGTGCCAACGAGCCAGGTCGTGGCCTCCGCCGACGAGGCGGTGGTGGCGGCGAAGCGCATCGGGTATCCGGTCGTAACGAAGCCTCTGGATGGCAACCACGGTCGAGGCGTCGGCATGGACATACGGTCGGAGCGTGCCGTACGCACGGGCTTCAACCGCGCGCTGAAGCAGTCTCGCGGCGGCGAAGTCATCGTCGAGAAGATGGTGGCGGGCAGCGACTATCGCATCCTCGTCGTCGGTGGGCAGATGGTCGCCGTCGCCGAGCGGGTGCCCGCCCATGTCGTCGGCGACGGTACACACACCGTCAGGGAGCTCGTCGATATCACGAACGCGGACCCGCGACGCGGGATCGGACACGAGAAGGTCCTGACGAGGATCCATCTCGGAGACGAGGCCCACCGGCTCCTGCGCGCACAGAAGCGATCGCTCGACGATGTGCCCGAGGATGGTGCGGTCGTGCAGCTCGCGGCCACAGGCAACATGTCGACCGGTGGCAGCGCGATCGACCGGACGTGGGAGGCCCACGAGGACAACGTCGACATCGCCGAGGAGGCCGCCCGCGTCGTGGGGCTGGACATCGCGGGGATCGACTTCCTGGCGCCGGACATCACGAAGCCTGTGCGTGAGACGGGTGGCGCCATCATCGAAGTGAACGCCTCCCCCGGGTTCCGGATGCACACCCATCCGACGGAGGGTGATCCGCAGTTCGCGGCGCGGGCGGTGATCGATCTGTTGTTCCCACCAGGACGGCCGTCGAGGATCCCGATCGTGGCCGTCACCGGCTCCAACGGCAAGACCACCACCGTGCGGATGATCTCGCACATCATGAAGAGCAAGGGACACAAGGTCGGCCTGACGTCGACCGACGGGATCTACATCGACGAGCGCCTCACCCGGCAGGTGGATGCCAGCGGCCCCCGATCGGCGCTGAAGGTCTTACAGAACCCGCGCGTGGATCTCGCCGTGTTCGAGGTCGCGCGAGGAGGGATCCTCCGGGAGGGTCTCGGGTACGGCCGCAACGACGTGGCAGTGGTGTTGAACGTGACGGGCGATCATCTCGGGCTCGGGGAGATCGACACGCTGGAACAGCTGGCCGCGGTCAAGCAGGTGATCGTCGAAGCGGTCCCTCGCGACGGCGTGGCCGTGTTGAACGCCGACGATCCGCTGGTGGCTGGCATGCGACGGCACTGTTCCGGGAGCGTGATCCTGTTCTCTGCCCAGCAGGAGAACGAGTTGGTCGAGCGATGGGTGCGCAGGGGCGGCAAGGCCGTCGTCCTCGAGCAGGAGCCGCAGGGCGAGCTGATGGTCATCCGCGACGGAAGTCGTCGCACGATGCCCATCGGCCACACGCACCTGTTCCCGGCGACGTTCGAGGGACGCGCACGCATGAACGTCCAGAACGCGCTGGCCGCTGCCGCTGCCGCGCACGCTGTGGGAGCACATCTGCACGACATCAGGCATGGTCTCCGGACCTTCGCACCGTCGTTCTTCCAAGCGCCTGGCCGCATGAACCTCGTCGAGCTCGCGGGCGTGAAGGTCGTCATCGACTACGCGCACAACGCTGCTGGGTTGGGGGCCGTCGGGGATTTCGTCGAACAGATGACCTCCGGGGTGCATGAGCAGACCCCTCCAGGGTTCGCGTCCTGGACGGCGAACCTCCGTGTCGCGGTGGTGGCGACCGCGGGAGACCGGCG
>JBKPRM010000042.1:0-2804 GCA_046734555.1 Actinomycetota bacterium
CCCGGGAGGTCACGCACGATCTCTACTCCGTCAGGGTGCGAAGCGGCTCGGCAACGACCGTCGAGGTCCGCGTCCACGCCATGCATCGGAACTCGATCCTCCGCTGCGTCTTTCGCGGGTACGGCGACGGTGGGGTCGATCAGGTCGTCCTGAAGGTGCGGACCTGACCGAACCGAACGTGGGGCGTCCGGGCCGGAGCCCCGTGAGCCGTGGGTTGGAGGTCGATCACGACAAGAGATGCGTCAGCCTCCGACGAGACAGATCCGGTCCGACGCTACGAGCGCCGGCCGCGAGCCTGTGACGTCGGCCGGCCTCGACGACCGCCGCGCTCCTGCCCGCGGGCCTTCGGACGCTGCGGATCGCGATGCGCAGGGAAGCCCGCTCGGACGAACTCCGCGTCGAGGTCGAGCGTCTTCGCGATCCGCCCGACCTCGAAGCGTTGCTCCGGCGTGACGAACGTGACGCCTTCGCCTCTGCGGCCCGCGCGGGCGGTACGGCCGACGCGATGCACGTACGCCTTGTCGTCGGCCGGCGCGTCGAAGTTGATCACGTGGGTGATGTCTTCGAGGTCGAGGCCGCGGGCGGCGACATCGGTCGCGACCAACACGTCGTTCCCGCCGCTGGCGAACCGGCCGAGCGAACGCTCGCGTTGGGGCTGTGACATCCCGCCGTGCAGCTCGCCGGCGCGGAAGCCTTGCTTGCGGAGGCTCCGAGCCAGGCGGTCCGCGCCGTGCTTCGTCCGAACGAACACGAGAGCCAGGCCCCGGTCGGCCGCGAGTTCGCGTACCAGCGCGTGGGTCTTGTCGGGATGTTCGACACAGATGAATCTGTGATGCGCGTCGGTGATGGTGACTCCGCCTTCGCCAAGTTCGTGCCGAACCGCATCGGTGGTGAACCGCGTCGCGAGGCGGCCGACCTCGCCGTCCAGCGTCGCTGAGAACAGCATCGTCTGCCGGTCGGGGCGGAGCATCTCGAGGATGCGCCGCACGTCCGGAAGGAACCCCATGTCGAGCATGCGGTCCGCCTCATCGAGCACGCAGATGCGCACCCGGTCCAGGCGGAGCGAACCGCGGTTCACGAGGTCGAGGAGTCGGCCCGGCGTCGCGACGACGATGTCGGCGTGGCGAGCGCGCTTGGCCTGCGGAGCGATCCCGACGCCTCCGTACACCGCGGCCACCTGCAGGCGAGCCACGTCGGCGATCGCGCGGAACTCCTCCGTCACTTGGCTCGCCAGCTCGCGGGTGGGCGCGAGGATCAGCGCCGAAGGGCTGCGACCGCTGGGCGAGAGTCGTTCGACCAGGGGTACCGCGAACGCCAGTGTCTTGCCCGAGCCCGTCCGCGATCGCGCGAGCACGTCGCGGCCCGCGAGCGCATCGGGTATCACGCGGGCTTGGATCTCGAACGGCCCGTCGATCCCGCGCATGCGGAGCGTTTCGGCGGTCCGTTCTGATACGCCGAGCTCGGCGAAGGTTGGGGGAGTGGCGGGCAGCACGGCGCCGCCCGATGAGGGGTGTTGGTGCATCTCGACCTCTGCTTCCTGTGTCGGTGGACGCGGCGCGTCGAGGACCGGCGGAGCCGCACAGGAGCGATAGAGACGATCGAGTGAGGGATCAGCGAGACTTCGAAGCGCGTAGCCTCGAACGTTCGAGGCTCGCTAGTGGAACCGCTTCACTGTACACGATGCGAAGGCTCGTCGTGCTGATCGCCGTAGTAAGCTGAGTTTCAGCGTCTTCTGACGGTTCGCCTCGCGCGCGACGTGTTGCTCCCGCACTCGTCCTTCCGTTCGACGGATCATCCGCAGCCGTGGTCCGACTTCGAGTAGGAAGGAATCACCATGAAGGGGTCCAACAACGGGGCCGTGCAGTATCGCATCCCGCTTGCCGCCAATCAGGCTTCGAACCGGCCGCGCGCCGGCCGGCGCTGTGAGGCCATCGGGTGCGTGACGCTGTTGTCGACGTACAACTCATCGACGACCTGCTGGCTGCACTCGGCCGCGGTCCGGCGACTCCCGCTTGAGTCTGCGTCTTCCTGACCGTAGGTCTCCAGACGGCCGGGCTTGGTGACCGGCTTCGACGATCCGAGATGCCTCCCGACCCTGCGCGTGATGCACCACTAGAACGTCACGGCGGCGGAGGGATACATTGCGAACGTGAGCACCGGATCGGGCAAGGTGGTCGTTAACCGGGCGATGTCGCTCGACGGCTTCATCGCCGGTCCCGGCGATGACATGGGCTGGGGCGGCAAGCGGCGCCTCGCCGACTTCATCTCACCCCGCGATCTCGCGGAGGTCGCCGCAGCCACCGGCGCGATGCTCATCGGTCGGCGAACCAACGATGTCGGCAACAAGATGCAGGCCGACGAGCCCGGTAGCGTCGACTACCCGTTCACCGGGCCGTTCTTCGTTCTGACGCATCGACCCTTGGATCCGCCTGACCCGGGCGTCACGGTTCTGAGCGGCGACATCGAGACGGCCGTTGCCACGGCGCTCGACGCCGCGGGTGGCAAGGATCTGGAGATCCTCGGCGCCGACGTCGCTGCGCAATGCCTGCAGCATGGACTCGTCGACGAGATCTTGGTCTACGTCCTGCCGTTGTTGCTCGGCGACGGTGTTCGCTTCTCGCCCCCGGGTCTCGGCAGGATCGAGTTGGAGCAGATCAGCAGCAAGGTATCGGGCGACGCGACCATGCTGCGCTTCCGCGTCAGCAAGTAGCCCCCGGCGGTCGCGGGAGCGGACCGACCGCGATCCCGACTGTACTTGCCCGGGTCGGTCACGGCGCACAGTTGCACTCGGAGAAGACGTACTC
>JBKPRM010000043.1:0-4574 GCA_046734555.1 Actinomycetota bacterium
GGTATGCCATCGAGCGCGGCAGGTAGGCGTACGCGTCGTGGTCTGACAGCAAGCCACCGATCAGGGGCACCACGTGGCCGAAGTACACGCCATGCCCGGCGCGGAGCAGCGGCTGCGTCGGCGTCGCCGCGTCGAGCAGCGCGATCGCGCCTCCTGGCCTGACGACCCGAGCGATCTCTGCGAAGAGAGCCTCGAGCGAGACGACGTTGCGCAATGCGAACCCGCACGTGACGCCGTCGGCGGCTCCGTCGGGGACCGGGAGGCGGAGCACGTCGGCTTGGACCAGGGGGGCATCCGTGCGCGCGTGCGCGAGCATACCGAAGGCGAAGTCGAACCCGATGGCCCGGTGGTGCGACCGCTCGAGCTCCCGGCACAGGTCACCGGTCCCGCACGCCAGATCGAACACGAGCGAGCCGGGGGCCAGCCGCAGCTCACGGACCGCCCGCCGGCGCCACGCGACATCGAGCCCGAACGTCATGACGCGGTTCACCAGGTCGTACCGGGGGCTGATCCGGTCGAACAGCGAGCGCACCACGTCGGCCTTCTCGTCGTCGCGCGGCAGGCCTGGGTCGGTCACGTCTCGATCCGCCGTTCGGCCTCTTCGAGCAGCACGCGTCGGAAGTGGTTGGACACCAACGACGTGACGGCGGGGAGCAACGCCTCGAACGCTTCGACGGTTCGGGCGGCGATCTCGTCGTCGTCGCCGGCGGTGTCACGGATCGGTTCCCGCACATGTGCGTCGAACAGGTCAACGGCCCGGACCGCGAGGGCGCGGAGGGCGGCGTCGGTGTCGCGCCCGAGCTCCAGGAGATCTCCGACCGGCAGACCGAACTCGAGGAGCCGAAGGGCCGTCCGCATCACCTCGGCGTCGGCCATGGAGTACCGGGCGGCTCCGTCCGCGCGGCGGCCGATCGCGATCCCCTCCCGCTCGACCGCCTGGATCAACGACGCCGGGACGCCCGACGCCGTCGCGAGCTCGTCCAGGGTCAAGGTGGGCGTGTGGTCGCCGTCGCCGTCGCCTCTGGCGACGGCGACGGCCGCGGCCAGGTCGGCATCACGGGCGTCGAGCTCCCCCGAGAGGACCCGCGCGATCGCGGCGAGTGTCAGGCCTTTCGCCTGCAGCTCGCGGATCCGTCGGATCCGCTGCGCATGTTCCTCGTCGTACCACGCCACCCTGCCTTCACGGACCGGCTGCGGCAGCAGACCGCGTGACTGATAGAAGCGGACGGTGTCGACGGAGACGTCGCACGACGCGGCGAGCTGCTCGACCCGGTACCTCACGACCGAACACTCTACGAGTGCACACTCTCACCTTCACACCATGCGCTCGAACCACCGGGGCTTGCGCGGCCCCGGATACGATTCGGCGCGTGCGGCACGCGGCACGCGGGATGAGCCTCACCGTCGTCCTCGCGTGCGCGTTGGGGACGATGGCGCTGGGAACCGCGTCCAAGGCCCCGTGCGCGAGTGGTCACTACAGCGACGGACGGCAGTATCGCTGGCTCTGCTACACCGACGTCGTTCCCTTGCTCGGGACGGAGCAACTGCAGGGCGGGCGGCTCCCCTTCCTCGACGCGTGCGCGCCGTCGGAGAACAACTGCGACGAGTATCCGGTCATCACGATGTACCTGATGCGCGTCGCGGCCTGGGTCGGCCACTCGTTCGAGAGCTTCTACTACACGAACGCGGCGATCATGACCGGCTTCGCGCTGCTGATCACGTGGTGCGTCTGGGTGCTCGCCGGACGGCGGGCTCTGTGGTTCGCCCTCGCCCCGACGCTGCTGATCTACGGGACCGTCAACTGGGATCTCGCCGCCGTCGCCGCGGCCACCGCAGCCCTCGTCGCGTGGGCGAAGCGCCGGGACGGGTTGGCCGGTGTCCTGCTAGGCGTCGGCGCCGCAACGAAGTTCTATCCGGCCCTGCTCGTGGTGCCGTTATTCCTGCAAGGGCTGCAGGACCTCGAGCCGGACCGGTCCGTCCGCATGCTGTGGTGGTCGGTCGGTTCATGGATCGCCGTGAACCTGCCGTTCGTGCTCGTCGCGCCCGGCGCGTGGGGCGAATTCTTCCGGTTCAACGGCGCGAGGACACCGGACTTCGACAGTTGGTGGTACATCGCCTGTCATCACCTGCCGTCGACGTGCACGTCGATCAGCAACGTGAACCTGCTCGCGTTGAGCGCGTTCCTGGGCGGCTCGTTCGTCGCGATCTTCTGGAAGCTGCACCGAGAACCGTCGTTCCCGAGATGGACGATCGGCCTGCCGCTGCTCATCTGCTTCCTCGTGACGAACAAGGTGTATTCACCGCAGTACTCCCTGTGGCTGCTTCCGTGGTTCGCGATGACGATGCCCCACCTGCGGCGCTTCGTCGCGTTCGAGGTCGCCGACGTCGCGGTGTTCGTGACGCGGTTCTGGTTCTTCGGGACCTATATCGGCGTCATGGCGCTGCCGCAGCAATGGTGGTTCGAGGTCGCGCTCGGGGTCCGTGCGCTCGTCCTGCTCTGGTGCCTGATCGCCTGGGTCCGCGACGAGATGCCGCCCCTGCCCCAGCTCGTCCCCGCGCCGAGAGCGCCGACACCCGCGCCCGCGCTCGCCGCATGAACGAGACCGCGCCTCGGGTCCGCGACGGCTGGCGCGAGGTGCTCTGGGCGTTCCTCGGGGCACACCTGCTCCTCGCGGCGATCTCCCTGATCGGGGGCGGGCTCTTGCCGCTTCCGCCCGGTCAACCGCCCACGGACGCGGGCTTCCCGAACCCGGACCTGACCCCAGGTTGGCACATGCTCGTGACGGCACTGCAGCGGCAGGACGCACAGTGGTTCCTGCGGATCGCGACCACCGGTTACGCGGCGGGCGACCACAGCGCGGCGTTCTTCCCGCTGTACCCCGTCTCGGTCCGGATCGTCGACCTCGTGCCGGGCGTCGGGCCGCTCGGGGCGGGCTTGCTCGTGGCCAACGCCGCCGCGTTCGGTTCGCTGCTGCTCCTGCATGCGCTCACGAGGCTCGAGCTCGGTGACCGGGCGGCTCGACGCGCCATCTTGTTCACGGCGTTGTTCCCGACGGCGTTCTTCCTCTACGCGCCGTACACGGAGTCGACGTTCCTGCTCGCGTCGATCGCGACGTTCTGGTTCGCCCGGCGCGATCGGTGGGCGTGGGCGGCGGCCGCGGGGGCCGCCGCGGCCGCGACGAGGAGCGTGGGGATCGTGCTGGTCCTCGCCCTCTGGGTCGAGGCGATCGCACAGTGGCGCCGGCACGATCGTCCGTTGCTGCCACGTCTGGCGGCGGCCGCCGCGGTCGCGATCGGTCCCCTGCTGTACGCGGGCTGGTGGGCCTGGCGATACGACGACCTCTGGGCGCCCTTGGACGCCCAACGCGCGTGGCGTCCCGACGGCGCACGGTGGCCGTGGGTGACGATCTGGTCGGCCCTGCGGTTCGCGTGGCGATACCAGACGTGGTGGCTGCTGGATGTGACCGTCCTCACGATCGCGGTCGTCGGGCTGGTCTTCGCCGCGAGGCGGATCGCGATCTCCTACACCGTCTACGCGGCTGCGAGCGTCCTGCTGCCGCTGACCCTGCCGCTCACGAGCCGGCCACTGCTGTCGATGCCACGGTTCGTCGCCGTGCTCTTCCCGGTCTCCTGGGGGTGGGCGGTAGCCGCGGAACGCGGGCGACCCCCCGAGACGGCCACCCTCGTCGCGTTCGCGGGGGGGTTCGCGGTGCTCGCCTTCCTGTTCATCAACTGGGCCGCGGTGTTCTGAGGCGCAGGCGATACCGAGGGGTGTCGAAACCGGCTAGGATTGCCCGCGACCCGGGCAGGCTCGGTCTGGCCCGGTCAGGAGGAAGGCAACCGTGACGATCAGGGTCGCGATCGCGGACGACCACTCGTTGGTCCGCCAGGGGCTCCGGCGCTACCTCGATATGGCCGACGGGATCGACGTCGTCGGCGAGGCCGCCAACGGCAAGGAGCTCCTCGAGCTCGTGCAAGCCGAAACGCCCGACATCGCCCTGATCGACATCCGGATGCCCGAGATGGACGGCCTCGAGGCCGCGCGGGAGCTCCGCGACCATCACCCCGACGTCGGGGTCATCATGCTCACCGCCTACGACGACCGGCAGTTCGTCGTCGAGGCCGTGCGCAGCGGCGCCCGCGGCTATGTTTTGAAAGCACGAGACGCCGAACACCTGATCCAGACGGTCCGGCTCGTCGCCGGCGGCAACATGGTGATCGATCCACAGCTCGTCGTCGCGCTCGCCGAGGAGCTCTCGACCGCCAAGGAACGAGACCGTAAGGCGGAGACGCTCACCGCCCGCGAGATCGAGGTCCTGCAGCTGTTGGCGTTCGGCCACACGAACCGCGACATCGCCGAGCGCCTCTACATCTCCCCCGACACGGTCAAGACCCACCTCGAGCACATCTTCGAGAAGCTCGGGGCCTCCGATCGCACTGCGGCGGTGGCCGAGGCGCTTCGGCGTCGTCTGATCGAGTAGCCGTCGCGCGGTCTAGTCCGTCCGGCCGACCGATCGCGCTCGACGGGTGATGGAGGCAGGCACCCAGACCCGCCAGAATGGATGCCCCATGGA
>JBKPRM010000044.1:0-9500 GCA_046734555.1 Actinomycetota bacterium
AGCGGGGGCACCGCCTCGTCCACGGACACCCCGAGGGGTCTGTTCAGCACGACACCCACCGCCCCGTCCTCGTCGTGGTGGCCGATCAACACCACCGTGCGGCGGAAGTTGGGGTCGAACAGCGATGCGTTCGAGATCAGCAGGTGCCCGCCGAGGTCCGTCGACACGACGGCATCATCCCGGAGGCCCGGCCCGGTGTCAGCGCCGCCAGCGCCGACGCTTCACGTCCTTCACGATCTCGCGCACGCAGTTGTACGCCGGGATGCCGGTGACGCCACCGCCGGCATGGGTTGCGCTCGAGCACTGATAGAGGCCCCGGATCGGCGTGCGGTAGTCCGCGTAGCCGGGAGCCGGCCGCATGTGGAACAGCTGCTCCGCCGACAGCTCCCCGTGGAAGATGTTGCCACCGATCAGGCCCCACTCTTCCTGCATCTCGTGCGGCCCCAGCACCTGCATGTGCAGCACGGAGTCGGCCAAGCCGGGGGCGAGCTCGTCGTACCCGGCGATCACGCGATGGGCGTACGCCTCGAGCGCACGATCGTCGGGTTCGTCGGCCCACTCGGCGGGGCACCACTGGGTGAACAGCGAGAGCACGTGCTTTCCTTCGGGCGCGAGTGAGGGGTCGTGGAAGGTCGGCATCACCCCGTCGGAGAACGGCGCGGTGGCCGGCCGGCCAGCCCGGGCTTCCTCGAACGCGGTCTCGAGGTAGGAGATCGAGTGCGCGAGCTCGACCCCGCCGGTGAAGTCCTGCTGCTCCGGCTTCGCCGTGAACACCGGCGCGCGGTCGAGCGCGAGGTTGATCTTCACGGTGCCGCTCCGGGTGCGCCAGTTGCGGATGTCGTCCACGAACTCGGCCGGGAGGTCCGCCTCGTCGAGCTGTCGAAGGAACGTGATCTGCGGGTGCGTCGCCGCGACGACGATCGGTGCCGTGACCTCGGTGCCGTCGGCGAGCGCCACGCCACGCGCGGCACCCCCCGAGGTGATGATCCGGTCGACCGCGGCGTTGATCCGGATCTCGGCGCCGAAGGAACGGGCGCTCGCCCCGAGCGCGGAGGCGACCGCCCCCATCCCGCCGATCGGCGTCGCCCACGCCCCGAGGTGGCCGTCGCCGACCTCGCCGATCGAGTGATGGGCCATGACGTAGCCGGTGCCCGGCTCGTGCGGTCCCGCCCAGGTCCCGATCAACCCGTTCAGCGCCATCACGGTCTTCACCTGGTCGCTTTCGAAGAAGCGATCGAGGATGTCCATGATCGACATCGTCATCAGGCGTGTGACGTCGGCGACGCCGCGTACCCGCAGGCCCCGGAACCGCCACGCGAGCCTGAGCTGGTCCTGGAGATCGGCTCGCGACAGCGAGCCGATCTTGGGCGGCGTGGTCATCAGCAACGGGCCGAGGACCGCCGCGAGGCCGCTGATCCAGGCGTCCCACTGCTCGATCGCGTCGGCGTCGCGCTTCGAGAACTTCGCGAACTCGTCGTAGTTCGCCTGGGCATCGTCGTCGGCCTGCACGATGCACCGCCCGTCCGGGAATGGGACGAAGTACGGGCCCACGGGGACCGATCGGTACCCGTGCCGCGCGAGCTCGAGGTCGTGCAAGATCGTGTCGGGCATGAGGCTCATCACGTAGCTGAGCGTCGTGACCTTGAACTCGGGCGCCTCCGGCCACGGTGACATCGTGTCGGCGGCGCCGCCGATCTTGTGGCGCGCCTCGAGCACGACCACGCGGGCGCCCTTCTTCGCGAGGTAGGCGGCGGCCACGAGTCCGTTGTGACCGCCGCCCACCACGATCGCGTCGTAGCGCTGCGCCGCGCCCATGCCCGCAGGATAGGCCGCCCGCCGTGCCCCGCGTTAGGCCGATCGACGCTCGGGTGGGGCGGCCGCCTCCAGGGCTTCGGCAGACGCGTACCGGGGCGCGCCGGCGTCCACCGCACGCGGCTCCTCCTCTGCAAGGTTCGGTGCGACGGCTGCAGCAGGATCAGGCTCGCCGTGCCGCAGCCGCAGCATCGGGAGCAACAGTAGCGCGGCGATCAGCGCCGACACCCCACCGATCCGGTAGGTCGCCTGTGCGCCCACCGCTCGGAGCACCGGTGCCGCCAGCAGGTACGCCACGGCGAGACCGAGCGACACAGCGGCTTCGAACGCCGCCATCGCCCGGCTCCGAACGGCGTCGGGCGTCCGGCGCTGCATGATCCCGGTCTCGGCGACCATCGTCAGGCCGTCCGAGGCGCCCATCGCCAGCAAGGCAACCAGCACGACCGCGAAGACCGGTGCGAAACCGACGACCAACGCCGTGGCCGCGATCCCGAACGACGCGATGACGAGCCACACCGGCTCGGTCGCGGGCTTCAGGAACCGGCCGAGGCTCGACCCGACCACGGACCCCGTTCCCCAGCACGCGATCAACGCCGCGAAGCCGATCGCGTGCGCGCCGAAATGCTCGGCCAGTGCAGCGTCGGCGACCATACCCATGCCCATCCCGAGCACGAACACGAACCATGCGAACGTCATCCGTCGCATCACACGGTCGCGCCACAGGAACGCGGCGCCCGCTGCGAGCCCGCGATGCTCGTGGGCGTCCTCGTCGCGCGCTCGTTGATACGCGCCACGAACCGTGATCGTCAGCCCCATCGAAATGAAGAACGTGACCGCGTTCAGCGCGAAGACCGACGACGCGCCAACGGTGGCGACGAGGACACCGCCCAGCAACGGACCCAAAGCGATCCCCGCGTACACGCTGGTCGAGACCACGCTGTTGGCCCAGCTGACGTCATCAGCCGAGTCGACGAGGTTCGGGATCGCCGCGCGGGACGCGGTGAAGAACGGCAGCTCGGCGAGCGCCGATCCGAACGCCAGCGCGATGAGCGCGAGCGGTGCGCCGACGAAGGCCATCATGACGAAGAACAGGGCCGCCACCGCCTCGCTCCAGATCATCACCGTGCGCCGGTCGAACCGATCGCCCAGCGCACCACCGAACGGACCGACGATGCCGGCGACGCCGAAGGTGAGCAGCAACGAAAGCGCCTGCATCCCAGGCGAATGCGTACGGTTCCAGACGGTGAAGTTCAGCGCTGTGTACGCCGCTGCGCCGCCGGTCGCGGAGATGAGGCGACCGACCGCCAAGCGACGGATCTTCGAACGCGCTGCTGTGGGATAGAGGGACATGGAGCGGCTCCTCGGTTGAGCGGGGGTGGGATGGGATCGAGTGGGACAGGGTGCGCGCGAACGCGCGGGCGCTCAGACGGCGCCCGAACAGCCTGTCGTGATCCGCATCCGCTCCATGGCTCGACGAGGGTAACACGGCGCCGACGCCGCGGTCGAGCACCTCGTCGAGGGATCGAGACGGAGTGATCAGGCGAGGGTGACGGCGCTGATCGTGTTCGCCTCGATCGCGCGCGCGACCTCGTCCAGTACGGGCTGTGGCACGTCGGAATCCACGGTGAGCACCATCAGAGCCTCGCCGCCCTGAGCGCGCCGACCGACGTCCATCGTCGCGATGTTGATCCCGGCATCGCCGAAGATCGTGCCGACGCGCCCGATGATCCCCGGGCGGTCGACGTATCGGAAGAACACCATCCGGGTCGCGGGACCCACTTCCACGTCGAAGTCGTCGATCCGTATCACCCGCATAGAGTCCCGGGCCACGATGGTCCCGTCGACGCGGACGGGACCCTCGTCGGTCTCGGCACTCACCGAGATCAACGACACGTAGTCCTGGCTCACCGTGGAGCGCATCTCGCTCACCGCAACCCCCCGGTCGCGCGCGAGCATCGGTGCGTTCACGAACGTCACCGGCTCGTTGACGGATCGGCCCAAGATCCCCTTCAGCATCGCGAGCGTGAGCACCCGCGTGTCGTGCTCGGCGATCCGCCCGAGGTAGGACGCGACGACGTTCCGAACCCCGCTCGCCGCCAGGCCGGCCGCGAGTGCGCCCAGGTGCTCCGCGAGCGGTACGAACGGGCGAACCGTTTCGGTCACCTCCGCGCCCGCGGAGACGTTGACGGCGTACGGCACGAACTCGCCCTTCAACGCGAGGCGCACCATCTCCGCGACGGTCACGCCGGCTTTGTCCTGCGCTTCGCGGGTCGACGCGCCGAGATGCGGCGTGACGACAACGGTCGGCAGCGAGAACAGCGGCGAGTCGGTCGTGGGCTCCTCGGCGAACACGTCGAGCGCAGCCCCGGACAGGTGGCCGTCCTCGACCGCCTTCGCGAGGGCGGACTCATCGACGATCCCGCCACGCGCGGTGTTCACCAGGCGAGCGCCCGGCTTGATCATCCGGAGCTCCTTCTCGCCGAGCAGCGCCTCGGTCTCGGGCGTTCTCGGCAGGTGGATCGACACGAAGTCGGCCTGGACGAGCAACGCCTCGAGCGTGGGCATGATCTCGACGCCGATCTCCTTCGCCCGGTCCGCGGACACGTAGGGGTCGAACGCGATCACCCGCATGCCGAACCCCGCTGCGCGGGCCGCGACGAGGGATCCCACCCGCCCGAGACCGACCAGCCCGATCGTCTTGCCGGCGAGCTCGACCCCCTCCCATCGGGACCGTTCCCAGCGGCCGTGCACCAGGTCCGCGTGGGCTTGCGGGATGTTCCGCGCCTGGGCGAGCAGCAAGGCGAGCGTCTGCTCCGCGGCTGAGATCACGTTCGAGGTCGGTGCGTTCACGACCATGACGCCGCGCCGGGTCGCCTCGTCGACGTCGACGTTGTCGAGCCCGATCCCGGCTCGCGCGACGACCTTGAGGTTCGGCGCCGCGGCCAGCACGCCGGCGCTCACCTGCGTCGAGCTGCGGATCACGAGCGCGTCGTACGGCTCGATCTCGCTCGCGAGGTCGCCCGTCGCGAGGTCGACGCGCACGTCGACCTGGAAGTCTTTCCGGAGCAGGTCGAGTCCCTGCTCAGACAGAGCCTCGGTGACGAGGACGCGCACGGTTCAGCCCGTCCCCTGGAACACCTGCTCCGCGGCCGCGACGCCGGCGCCGAGCTTCACGGGGAAGCCCAGCCGCTCGAGCGTCATCTCGAGCGCCGCGAGCCCGCGCACGATGTCGAGCTCGCTCACGTAGCCGAAATGTCCGATCCGGAACACCTTGCCCTTCAGCGGGCCTTGGCCGGGCGCGAGCACACAGCCGAAGTCGGCACGGATGCGGTCGCAGATCTCGTCGGCGGAGATACACTCCGGCGCTCGGATCGCGGTGACCGTCCAGTTCCCCTCGAGGCCCTCGCCGAACAGGTCGAGCCCCATCGCGCGCACGCCGTCCTTGACTCCACGACTCAGCATCTCGTGGCGTCGCAACGCCACCTCCACGCCGTCTGCGAAGTACAACTCCAACGCGGCATGGAGGCCCTGCATCACGCTGATCGCTGGCGTCCACGGGTTCTCGGGCTCTGGCAACGAGGCGAAGGAGCGGTAGACGTTCCAATCGAAGTAGAAACGTGGGAGGGTCGCCGATCCCGTCGCTGCGCGCGCGCGCTCGCCGACAGCGACGAAGGCGATGCCGGGGCTCGCGGACAGCGCCTTCTGCGACCCGCCGACGGCCACGTCGACGTCCCACTCGTCGAAGGCGAACGGCACCGCGCCCAGGCTCGACACGACGTCGACGATCGCGAGGGCACCGGCGTCGCGCGCGACGGCCGCCAGCTCTTGCACCGGCTGGATCACGCCGGTCGAGGTCTCGGAGTGGGTGAGCAGCATCGCCTTCGTGCCCGGGTGCGCCCCGACCGCCTCGGCCACGCGGCGCGGATCGAGCTTGGTCCCCCACTCGTCATCGCTGGTGTGAACGGTCAGCCCGTGCGCTTCGGCGAGCCGGCGCCACCGGTCGGAGAAGAACCCGGCGAGCGGCACGAACACCTCGTCGCCCGGCGAGAAGAGGTTCTGGACCGCGGACTCCAGCCCGCCGGTCCCCGAGGACGTCAACAGGAAGATCTCAGCGGCGTCGGTGCGATAGAGCTCGCGGAGCCGCTCGGTCACGTCGCGCATCAGCGCGCCGAACCCCGGTCCGCGGTGATAAACGAGCGGGCTGCCCTGCGCGAGCAACACCTCGGGCGGGATGGGCGTCGGCCCCGGCGCCAGGATGATCTCGGGCCTGTGCACGGCTCGTCAGCTCCTCGTGGGTCGGAGGGTTCAGGGTAACAGCGGCTCCGGCGCCACCCGGGAGCGAGCCAGCGTCAGGCAGCGAGCATCCGCAGATCGAGGTCCGGGTCGGCGAGCTTCGCGGGGTCGGGCCGAACCTGCTGCCTGATCAAGGGCAGCGAGCGGCGGACGTCGCGCGGCCGGTCGATGCTCACTGCGGCACGGAGCACACCCGCCTCCAGGAAGAACGCGCAGAAGGAGCGATCGTCGAGGGACCCGCGAACGACCATGTCGCCCGCGACGGACACGCCCGCCATCTGGACCTCGTGTTCCCACTGGTCCGACCAGAACCAATGCGGATCCTCGAACGGCGCGGGCCTCCCCAGCATCGCGCCCGCGACGTGCTGCCCCATCTTGATCGCGTTGTCGTAATGCTCCACGCGGATGCGTCCGAAGAGCGGATGCGCCTGTGACGCGACGTCGCCGGCACCGAAGATGCCCGGGAACCTCGTTTCGAGGTTCGCGTCGACCCGGATGCCGCCGGTCGCGTCGATGCCGGCACCCGGCAGCACGTCGGCGTTCGGCAGCGTGCCGATCCCGACGATCGCGAAGTCGCATGCGATCGAACGACCGCCCCGCGTCACCACGCGCTCGACGCGTCCGTCGCCCTCGAACCGCTCAACGGTGTCCTCGAAGTGGAAGCGCACACCCTGGTCGCGATGGATCGCCTCGAGCACGCGGCCGAGCCTCGGGCCGAGCACCTTGTACAGCGCCGTCTCGAACACCTCGACGACCGTGATCTGCACGCCGAGCTGGCTCAGCGATGCAGCGAGCTCCGCGCCGATGAACCCCATCCCGACGATCACGGCCGTGCCGCCCGACGAGGCCGCCGCCCGGATCCGGTCGGCGTCGGCGATCGTGCGGAGCTGGTGGACGCCGTCGAGCTCGGCGCCCGGCACGTCGAGCACGCGGTTGCGCGCGCCGGTCGCGACGAGCGCGCTGTCGAACGCGATCCCCCGTCCATCCGACAGCGTGACGACCCTCTCGCCGGCATCGATCGCTTCTGCACGGACGCCCGAGAGCATGTCGACGTCGTGCGCTGCCCACCACTCGGGAGGCCGCACGAGGAGTTGGTCGGCCGAGGCCTCCCCGCGCAGGTACCGCTTCGACAGCGGCGGCCGCTCGTACGGGAGCACGGGCTCGTCGCCGATCAGGACGAGCCGGCCGTCGAAGCCCTCCTCACGCAGGGTCGCGGCCGCGGTGCCGCCGGCGAGGCTGGCGCCGACCACCACGAAGGTCGGCGCCGGCGGCACCGGTCACACCTCGATCTGGATCTCGCCGTCGGCCTCGCGAGCGGGGTAGACCTCGATCGGCTGTGTCGCGGGACCGTTGACGACCGCACCCGTTTCGATCGAGAACGTGCTGCCGTGGCACCCGCAGGTGATCTCGGTGCCCTCGATGTCGCCGCCCGGTACCAACGTGCACCCCATATGGGTGCAGATGTCCGCGAACGCGTAGAGATTCCCGTCGATCCGTGCGACGGCGACCTGCGCACCCTCCACCTCGAAGTCGGCGGCGTCGCCTTCTGCAACCTCGTCGGCCCGGCCGACGGCCCTGAACTCGCCCATCCCGTTCCTCCCTGCCGGCGTGCGGAACGCTGAGCTTAGTCCGGCGCCGCGCCGGCGAGCCCGGGTCGCATGCGCATCACGTAGATGGCCGCGAGCACGCCGTAGAACGCCGCCAGCACGATCACGCCCTGCCGGAACGAGATCGGCAGCAGCACCGGGATGAACGCGCCGAGGACCCAGGCAACCTGGAACAGCGCCTCGTATCGCACGAAGACGCGCCCGAGCGCCTCGGGCGGGGCGTGCCGCTGCATCAGCGCCTGGAAGGCGAGGCGCGCGAACTCCGCCGCTGCTCCGGCCGAGAACGCGTAGATCGTGAGCAGCGGCAGCCCGTACAGCTGCCAGGCGAGCAGCGCACCGATCGCTCCGACCGAGAGCGACGCGATCACCAAGGCCTCTTCCCGCCGATCGGTCCGCAGGGCCGGCGCGACGGCGTCGGCGACGAATCCGCCCGCGACGCCGGCGCCGCCGACCACCGCGAACCACAGCGCCGGCACCTCGGCCTCGCGCAGCGCGAACGCCAGCAGGAACAGCAGGAACCCGGCCGCGGCGCGCATGCCGGTCGCACCCATCGCCGGGAGCTGCAGCCGCCGGACCCTGCCCAGCGGGGCGCGATTGGGTTCGTCGCGCGGACGGACGACCTGCTCGCGCCGCCCCGGGTGCGGCAACCGGGCGGCGAGCGCAGCCGACATCGCGTAGATCACCGCGGCGATGTACAGCGGCGCGGCGGGGTCGACCGCCTTCAAGGCGAGGATCCCGACCGGGAGGATCCCGATCGCGCCGGAGAGGCCGACACGTCCGAGCCGCGCGTTCGCTCGCATCAGTCCGTCGGCGTGAGAGGCGTACACCATCGTGAGCGCGTTCTTTGCGATGGTGTGCACCTTGGAGCACACGAGGATCGCGAGCGCGAGCGGGAACAGCCAGTTCGTGGCGAGCCGTGGCGCGAGCAAGATCGCGAACACGCACCGGGCCGCCGCCGCCGTGAACGTGATCGACCGCCGGGGGCCCGCCCGGTCGAGGATCGGCGCGATCAGCGGCCCGGCAACGGCGAGCGGCAGCATCGTCAGGAGCAGGTACGCGGTGACCCGCAGCCGAGCCTGCCCGACCGGCACCGAGAAGAAGATCGAATCGGACAGCGAGATCGCGAGCAACGCGTCGCCCGCCACGCTCGTCAGGTGGTTCAGGCCGTAGGCGTCGATCGGATCGCTGCTCACCCACATCCGGCGTAGCGGATGCGTCACGAGTCCCTGGAAGGCGCGAACGATGCCGAGCAGGCCGAGCTGCCACACCGGCACGCGGCGCGGCGGTTCGGGAGCCGCCGGCGTCCCGGGTGCGCTCGGCACGCGCGGCGCCTAGCCCTGGAGGCGCTCGCGCAAGAGCTGCTGGGCGACCTTCGGGTTCGCCGCCCCCGAGGCCTTCTGCATCAGCTGTCCCACGAGGAACCCGATCACGCCCTCTTTCCCGTCGCGGAACTTCTGGACCACGTCGGGGTTCTCGGCGATCACGGCATCGGCGAGTTCGCCGAGCGCACCGGTGTCCGAAACCTGGCGGACGCCGAGCCGCTCGACCGCCTCGTCGATCGGCTCGCCGCTCGCGAACGCCGCTTCGAGCGCCTGCTTGGCCCCGGCGTTGGAGAGGACGCCCGCCGCGACGAGCCGCACGACGTCGACCACGTGCGATGCGGTGAGCGCGCCGTCGTTGCCGGCAACGTTGCGCAACGCTGCCACGTCTTGCGTGATCCAGTTGGCCGCGGGCGTCGGCTCCGCGCCGGCCGCCACGGCGTCCTCGAACAGCGCGACGGCCCCACGG
>JBKPRM010000045.1:0-3078 GCA_046734555.1 Actinomycetota bacterium
GCTCGAGGCTGGCCGGGTACGCGAGGGGTGAGCGCAGGCGCCGAGCTCGAGCTGCGCGACGTTGGCAAACGTTATCCGACGGCCGCTGGAACGGTCACTGCACTCGAGGGCGTGTCCTTGCGCATCGGCGCCGGCGAGAGCGTGGCGATCACGGGTCCGAGCGGGTGCGGCAAGTCAACCCTGCTGGCCCTGATCGCCGGCCTGGACGTGCCGTCGAGCGGAACGGTGTTCCTTGATGGCGCCGAGATCTCGTCGCTGGACGAAGAACGGCGAGCCGCTATCCGGCGCCGTGACGTCGGGTTGGTCTTCCAATCGGACGACCTCCTGCCGTTCCTGACCGCCGACGAGAACGTGCGCGTCCAGCAGGTGTTGCGGAGCGGACACGACGAAGCATCGGATGGTCGCGAGGCGATGGCACGGGCGGGTCTCGACGACGAGATCGACCGGGTCCCCGACGAGCTGTCGGGCGGTCAACGGCAGCGCGTTGCGGTCGTGCGGGCGCTCGCACATCAGCCGCGGATCCTCATCGCCGACGAGCCGACCGGCTCGCTCGATCCCGATACCGCCGACGTCGTCGTGGATCTCTTGCTCGAGGCAAGACGGGAGTCGAACGCGACGCTCGTCCTCGTCACGCACGAGGCAAGCCTCGCGGAACGCTTGGGCCGCATCGTCTCTCTTCGAGACGGTCGTGTGACCGACGACCGGACACGTCGCGAGCCGTGATCCGCTACGCGTGGCTCGACCTGATCCGCAACACCCGCCGGACCCTCGCCTCGATGCTCGGCGTTGCCCTCGGTGTCGGTCTGTTCTCGAGCGTGCTCTTCTTCATCGACGGATCGGCGGCGACGATGACCGAGCGTGCGATCGCGCCCGTGACGCTCGACATGCAATGGATCTCGACCGCAGACCCGAGCGGCCTCACGATCGCGGAGGGCATCCAGGGATCGCGCCTCGACCCGGGGGAACGCACCACCGTCACCCTCGACGTGACGAACGGCGCGACGGCCGCCGCCAACGAAGTGGTCGTGCACGACGAGCCGCCGCGTCCGTTGCGATACGTGCCGGAGAGCACCACGTTGCACGGCACGTCCGTGACCGACATCGACGGCGACCCCCCCTTGTCGCACGGCGTCGCCGGCTTCGGCATGAACATCGGCCGGATCGACGCCGGTTCGATCGTCGAGATCACCTACGACGTGGAAGCCACGGATGCGATCGATGACACCGCATCTCTGCCGCTGCGCGCGACGGTGTCCAGCCGGGAACACCAGGTCCCGGTCGCGGCCAACGCGGGGCCGGTGTTGTCCTCCGACGAGCTGGTGTCACGGGCTGGCGCGATCCCCGGTGTCGCGGCCGCCGACGCGCTGAGCTCGGTCGACCTGCCGCCGGGTGCTCTCGTCCGCAGCGGCACGGCGGTGACGGGCCCGGTTCGCGTGTTCGCGTTCGACGACGGGTACGTCTCGCACCATCCGTCGATCACCCTGGTCTCGGGGACCCTGGAGGAAGCGGGGGCTGTCATCAGCGTCGAGGCCGCGCGGGCGCTCGGCGATGTGACGCCGGGCGAGATGGTCGAGCTTGCGGTCCCCGGTCAGCATCGCCCCCTCTCGATGCCCATCACCGGGATCGTCGACGTCGCGCGCGCGCAAGCGTTGTTCGCGAGCCGCAAGGCGAGCGAGCTCGAGGAGTTCCTGTATGTGCCGAACGACGTGGTCGTGTCGCCCACCACGTTCCACGAGGTGATCGTGCCGCCGTTGGAACGCGCGGCCGCGAACGTCGGCAGCGTGGTCAAGAGCTTCCCGGTGAACGAGGTCGACGTCCAACTGGACCGCGCGCCGCTCGACGCCGATCCGGCGACGGCACTGCAGCAGACGACCGCGGTCGCGTCCTCGGTCGCCGCGATCGCGCCGGATCAGGGCTACCTGATCGACAACATCTCGAACTCGCTCGCGGTTGCAGCCGTCGTCGCGTCGACCGGCCGCAGGATGTTCCTCTTCCTGGGGGTGCCCGGCGCGCTGCTCGCGGCGTTCCTGGCGGCGTTCGCGGGGAGCGTCCTCGCGGCCACCGAACGTCGCGAGCGCGCGACCCTTCGCATCCGCGGGGCCACGCGCGCGCACCTGCGTCGGATCGTGATGGCCAAGGCGGTCGCCATCGCCCTCGGCGGGGCGATCGTCGGCGTGCTTCTCGGACTCGCCTCGGCAGCGACGATCGTCGGGGCGCACGCGCTCGCCGTTGCATCGGCCGGGACGCTCGCGGCCTCGGCGACCGTCGCGGTCGTCGGCGGGCTCCTCGTCACCGCGACGGCCCTGTACCTGCCGGCGCGCCGGTCGATCCGCCGAGAGGTGAACGAGGAGCGGCGAGAGCTCGCGGCCACGCGATCGCTCACCTGGCGGCGGAGCGGGCTCGACGTCGCCTTGGTCGTGGCCGCGTTGACGGCCGAGATCGTCGCGATCCGGTCAGGTGCACTCGAGCCGCCGGCCGGATCCGTCTACGAGGGCCTCGCGGTGACGCTGCCGATCGGGCTCCTTCCGGCGCCGCTGCTCCTGTGGGCGGGTGCGTGCCTCCTGTGCGTGCGAGGCGCGTTGGCCGTCGTCCGGCGCGCCCCGGTCGCCGACGCATGGTCGAGCGTCGTGCACGGCGTTGCGGTCCGCAGCATCCGGCGCCGGGCAGCGGCGCTCGCCACCGGTCTGATCGGCGTCGGGCTCGTGACCGCGTTCGCCACGAGCCTCGGGCTGTTCGCGTCCACGTACGACCGCGCCAAGGCTGCAGACATCCGGTTCGCACTGGGCTCCGACGTGCGCATCACACCGAGCGTCCTGGCCCAGGAGCACCTGAGCGCGGCGGATGCCTCCTCCTTCGTCGTGCCCGGCGTGCGTGCCGTGTCGCCCCTGGTGTTCAGCCTCGAGAACGCCGTCGTGATCGGCCCGCACGACCAGCAACGCGAGAACCTCGGCGCGATCGATCCGGCGACGTTCAGCGAGGTGGCCCCGCTGCCCGACGAGGTGTTCGTCGATGCCGCCGCGGCCGAGACGATGGCGAAACTCGCGAGCAAGGAAGACGGGATGCTCCTGGCCGAGGAGA
>JBKPRM010000046.1:0-11723 GCA_046734555.1 Actinomycetota bacterium
ATAGGGGCGGAGCGTCCGCCCCGACTCGTCGTCGAGCGCGACCACCCGATCCCGATCGTCCGGGTGGATCCGGTCGACCCAGAAGTCCGGCGTCCACGTCCACTCTTCGGCCGTGTAGCCGAGCATCTGCTCCACCTGGGAGCTCATGAAGAACTTCAAGGGGTCCTCGTCGTTCGATTCCCGGTAGACGATCGCCGGGATGTGGTCGATGAGGGCCTGCAGGCGTTCCCGCGCTCGTTGCAGCTCGGCTTCGGCCTCGCGCCGCTCGGTGATGTCGACCATAACGCCGTGCCACGAGACGGCCGCGCCGTCGATGTCGGTGATCAGCTGCGCCTCGTCGTGGAACCACACGACCCGTCCGTCGGCGGCGCGCATCCGATACTCGCTGCGGTAGGGCTCGACGGGATCGAGTCGACGCGCACGACGTTCGAGCTCCAGGTCCTCGGGCTCCATCACGCTCGCCCAGAACCCCGGCTCGAGCCACCGCTCGATCGGATAGCCGAGGATCTCCTGGATCTGGGGGCTGACGTAGGACATCGCGGTCATCTCATCGAACCCCGCGGCGCTCGGCAGCTCCTGATAGGTGATGACCGGCGTGTGTTCGACGATCTGGCGGTAGCGATCTTCGGCCATCCGGATGCGCTCGGTCGCGTCGATCCGCTCGGTGATGTCGGTCAGGTACCCCTGCCAGTAGGCCGGGCCGCCGTCACCCTCGATCAAGATCGCCTCGTCGTGCACCCAGACGGAGTGACCGTCGGCCGCGATCATCCGGTAGTCCATCGAGAATGGGCGGCCGGTCAGATCGCCGTCGGCGACCGTGGCCGCGACGCGATCGCGATCGTCCGGGTGTATCAGCTCCCACCACCGGGCGGTCTCTCCGAGCATCGTCTCGGGCCGGTAGCCGAGCAGTCGCTCGACCTGCGGGCTGAGGTAGTCAATCGTCGTCGCCACGCCGGGTTCCTCTGCGACGGTCTCTCGGTAGATCGCGGCCGGCATCTGCTCGACCAGGATGCGGAACCGCCGCTCCGCCTCGCGGAGCCGCTCCTCCGCGTCGTGGCGCGTCGTCACGTCCATCAGGAAGCCCTGGAAGAAGAGCACCTTCCCGTCGTCGCCGTAGACGGGTTTGGAGGTGTCTTGCACCCACACCCATGAGCCGTCGGCGTGACGCATCCGATACTCCTGTGTCACCTCGTCGAGGTTCGACACGCTGAGGTCGCCGGCTTCGCGCATCCGCGCGTAGTCGTCGGGATGCATCAGGTTGAACCAGAACCGGTTGTCCTGCATGAACCGTTCCGGTGGATAGCCGAGGATCTCCTCGACCTGGGGGCTCACGAACGGCATCGTCGCGTTGATGTCGTCCCCCTCGATCGGCTCGTCGATGTAGGTGACGGCCGGCAACGCCTCGACCATCGTCCGGTAACGCGTCTCGGCGTCACGGAGCCGCTCGTCCTGCCGCTGCCGCGCGATCGCCGCCCCGAGCATCGCCGCGGCGGTCCGCGCCCCGTCGAGCTCCGACAACGTCCACCGACGCGGCGCCTCCCGGTCGTCCAACCCGACGCAGCCCCACCACTCGCCCTCGACGGTGATCGGGTAGTAGGCGAGCGAGCGGACACCCGCCGATCGGTACGCGTCGCGCTCGTCGGGCGGGAACGTGTCGACGTCCCCCACGATGGGTTGGCCCGCCGTCATCGCGTCGCGCCACCGCTCGAAGCCTGGGCGTCCGGGCGTCCCGCCGAGACCGGGCCCGGTCGCATCCGACGGCACGCCGGGGGCGCACCACTCGCTCTCGGCGTGCACGAGCGGGCTGCCGTCGTCGGCATGCGTCAGCCGGATCACGGCGGCTCGCGAGACGCCCACCCCGATGCCGAACCGGGCGAGCACCTCGTCGATCGCGTCGTGCCAGTCGGTCGCCAGCAACAGACGCTCGGCGGCGAACGTGACCGCCTCCAGGACGGCGTCACGGCGCAGCGGCGCCGGGGGCGTGGGCCGCGCCGCCTCAGCCATGTGTCGTGCTCCGGTCGATGTTCCTCATGGCATCCTGGAGAAGCCCCGATCGGGGCCTCGTCGTTGGATTATCGGCCGAGGCCGGACGCGGTGGAGTCGCACGGGTGGGGGTTCGTCGGGGGCTCGCTGAGGCTAGGCTGCACGCCCGCTCACGTGCCCGTCAGGCCGGGCGTCGCGCCGGCGGTCGGGAGCTCCTCCCGGTCGGGCCAGCGCTCGCGGGACCGGGCGGCGAGCTTGAACATCAGTGCCACGGCGTCCGGGTCGGTGTCAGCGGCTCGCTTCGATTCCAGGATGCCGGCACCGAGCGCGCCCTCCCAGATCTCCTGCCCGCGCTCGGTCCGGACGATCGACAGGGTCCAGCCGTCGCCCTGGCCGAGCCCGCCGAACGAGATGTCTGCATGCTCCGCGGCGAAGTCGGGGCAGCGCAGGCATCCGGGTCGCGTGAACCGATGGCTCTGCTTCAGCGGGTAGATCACCTCGTCGCCGGTGTCGGTGTAGAACAGGAGCTTCCCCTTGATGTTCACGCGGGCGAGGTGGTCGAGGTCGAGGCCGAGCTCGTTCTGTGCGATCTCGACCATCAGACCGTCGTACGTGAACGACTTCGAGCACAGCAGACCGAACGTCCACTCGATCTTCTTGCGCCACTTGTTGACGCGGCGCGCTTCCATCGAGCCGGTGACCGACGACTGGCAGCCCATGCCGACCAACGCGACCTTCGACAGCCCCATCTCGGCGGCCTTGAGGAGCGCCAGGGGGTTCGCGCTGTAGGTGTAGCGGCTGCCGGCCGCGGCGAGCACGCCCTCGCGGTCGGTCACGATCGCCGGCTCGCAGTCCCACTGCCGCTCATCGGACAGCACCGACGTCGCCGCACCGTCGATGCGGCCGTTCTCGAGTCCCCAGATCAGCAGCGAGCTGACGACGCCGCCATCCTGACCGGCCATCAGCTCGCCGGGGTCCTTCGCGCGAGCGAGGTAGATCTCCTGGTACGGGCCGATCAGCTCCTCGGGCGCGCGCGTCCGGCCGAACAACACCTGGTCGATCTCGGATTCCCAATCTCGGAAGCGCGGACACGCGAGGGTGCACAGCGAGCATCCGTTGTCACCGTGCGTGCAGTGGTCGGGTTCGCCGTCCTCGAGCTGCACGGGGTAGTTGTCCTCGTAGCCGAGCACGTGGAACGGGCACGCGACGATGCACGCGCTGCAGCCGGTGCACAGACCCGACGTGACGACCTCGTGATAGAGGTCACGCCACTGGGTGGAGTCGGCCTTGGGCATGGCCGGAGGATACCCCGTGGTCCCAGGCCGGTCGGATCAGATGGAGAACGAGTCGCCGCAGGCGCACTCGTGCACAGCGCGCGGGTTCTTGACCTTGAGGCCGCCGCCGATCATCGCGGCGTCGAAGTCCAGGGTCGAGCCCTCGATGATCGGGGCGCTGCGCGGGTCGACCACGACGCGAACCCCGTCCGCGGCCGTGATGACGTGATCCTCGTCGGTGGCCGCGTCGGCGAACCCGAGCTCGTAGGAGAAGCCGGAACAACCGCCGGCGACGACGCGCAGGCGCAGGATCGGCGCTGCGTGACCTTCCTTGGTCGCGAGTTGCGCGATCTTGTGCGCGGCCGCGTCGGTCACGGTGATCGGGGCGGTTGCCGTGCTCATCGCCTCCAGGATAGCCCGTCGTCGCGGGAACGCCGAGGTCATCCGAGGACGTCGACGAACAGCCGCGCGTAGAGCCTCGCCGCCGTGACCAGGTCCTCGACCGCCACCCACTCGTCGGCGGTGTGCGCGACACCGAGCGAACCAGGGCCGAGGATGACCGTCGGGATGTGGCCGTCGTTGATGTAGTACCGCGCGTCGGTGATGCCCGTGAAGCCGGCGTCTGGTGCCGGGCCACCACCCTCTGCGGCGCTCGCCCGGCGGACGGCCTCGGCGATCTCCGAGTCGGCGGGCGCCTCTGCCGCGTCGGTCCACTCGCGGATCTCCGCGCGCACGTCCACCTCCGGGTACTGCCGGCGCAGCGCGACCGCGAGGTCGCGGAAAGGCGCGATCACCTTCTCCGGATCGGTCTCGCCCGGCAGGATCCGCCGGTCGATGTCGACGGCGCACCGATCCGGAACGACGTTCGGTGCGCTCCCACCCTCGATCAGCGCCGCGTTGACGGTGGCCCGTCCGCACAGCGGATGCTCGGTGTCGGGCAGGACCTCCGGGAGCCGCAGCAGGAACCGTGCCATCGACGTGATCGCGTTCACACCACGATCCGGTTGGGAACCGTGTGCGGCAGCTCCGTATGCGGTCGCGGTGATCCAGGCGCCACCGCGCTCGGCGAGTCCGAGCTGGAAGTCGGTCGGTTCGCCGACGACGGCGGCCGCGTGTGTGAGCAGGCCTTGGTCGCGGAGCACGCGAGTGCCGTGCACCCCGGCGAGTTCCTCGTCGGCGACCAGGTGGAACGAGAGCGAGCCGTCGAGGTCGACGCGTGCGCGCCGGATCGCCGCCGCCGCGCAGAGAGCCGCGGCGATCGCGCCTTTCATGTCGCACGCGCCGCGCCCGACCAGCCTGCCGTCGATCACATCCCCGGCGAACGGATCAACGGACCACGTGTCGAGCGACCCGGCAGGCACGGTGTCCAAGTGCCCGTTCCATGCCAGGCTCGCGGCCCCGCCGCCGCCGATCGTGGCGATGACGCTCGGGCGACCCGTGTCGCTGGTGACGGTCTCGGGTTCGGCGCCGAGCTCCCGGAGGAAGCCAGATGCGACGTCTGCAGCTGCGTCCTCGGTGCCGCCGGGGTTCTCGGAGGGCGCGGCGATCAGCTCCCGCGCGACCTGGAGCACCTCGTCTCGGTCGACGGCCGCGGCGGCGGCGTCCCCACGATCGTCGGGCTGCGGCATCGGCCGACGCTACCAATCGGCCCGTTGGTGCGTCGCTCCGTACGATGGGCGAGATGTCTGATCTCACGGCCGCGCTCGCGCCGCACCTCGACGCTGATCCGCGACCCCACGCGGCACCCGGTGACCGGCTGGCTGCGGTCCTCGCGCTGCTCGTCGGCGAGGAGCCCACGTTGCTGTTCACGGAGCGGGCAGCAGCGCTTTCCCGGCACGCCGGCGAGGTGTCGTTCCCCGGCGGGCTCGCGGATCCGGGCGACGACAGCCTGGAGGCGACGGCGCTTCGGGAGACACATGAGGAGCTCGGCATCCAGGCGCCAGACATCACGGTCATCGGCGCGCTGTCGCCGATCCACACGTTCGTCTCGGGGATCCTCGTGACGCCGTTCGTGGGCATCGCACCGGCGTTGCCCTCGCTGACGGTGAGCGAGGCCGAGATCGCGCGAGTCGTCGAGGTGCCTGTCCGCTCGCTCGCCGCGTCGGAAGAGGAGCGCGTCCTGCGTGAGGAGGGCGGCTCGACGTGGCGGGGCTGGTGGTACCCGGTCGGTGACGTGGCGATCTGGGGCGCGACCGGCTTCATGGTGCACGAGCTGTTGGAGATCTTCCGGAAGGAGGCCCCGTGGGTCGTGACCTGACGGCCGAGGAGAACGAGCTCCGGGTCTTGCTCGGCGACGCACGCACCGTCGCGGTGGTGGGCCTGTCGTCGCGACCCGACCGGCCCTCGTTCGGCGTGGCTCGGTACCTGCAAGAGCACGGCTACCGGATCGTGCCGGTGAACCCGAACGAGACGGAGGTGCTCGGTGAGACCGCGTACCCGTCGCTCGTCGACCTCCCGCGCGACGTCCACGTCGACGTGGTCGACGTGTTCCGCCGGGCGGAGCACACCCCCGAGATCGCGCGTCAGGCCGTGGCGATCGGCGCGAAGGTCCTGTGGTTGCAGGAGGGGATCGTGAACGAGGAGGCGGCCAGCATCGCGATGGCGGGCAAGCTCGACGTGATCATGGGCATCTGCATGCGCCATGTCCGTGAGGTCTTGATGGGAGGGTCCTGATGGCCAAGTGGGAGTACTTCGTCGCACCGCTGCTCGAACACAATCCGGGCGAGATCTTGAACTCGTTCGGTGAGGACGGGTGGGAGCTCGTCGCTGTGATCGCGCAGCCCACCCCGATGGGCGGCACCTCGACCGTCGCGTACCTCAAGCGCTCGATCGGGTGAGAGCCTGATCGAGGTCGGCGATCAGGTCGTCCGGATCCTCGAGGCCGACCGAGAGTCGGATCAGGTTCGCCGGCACCTCGAGCGAGGACCCCGCGACGCTCGCGTGCGTCATCGGGCCGGGCAGCTCGACCAATGACTCGACGCCGCCGAGCGATTCGGCAAGCACGAACAACCGGGTCGATCGCACGATGCGGGCCGCAGCGTCGGCGGTCTCCACGGTGAAGGAGACCATCCCACCGAACGCCGACATCTGTGACGCCGCGATCACGTGTCCGTCATGCGACGAAAGGCCCGGATAGTAAACCTGATTGACCATCGGATGCCCGGCCAGGAACGAGGCGACGGCGGCGGCGTTCGCGCTGTGCCGCTGCATCCGGACCCCCAGCGTCCGGAGCCCCCGCAGCGCGAGGAAGGCATCCATCGGGCCCGGCACCGCGCCGACGGCGTTCACGAGGAACGCGAGCTGCTCGATCAGGCCGGGGTCGCTCGTCACCACCGCGCCGCCGATCAGATCGGAGTGCCCGCCGATGTACTTCGTGACGCTGTGGACGACGACGTCGGCACCCAGCCGCATCGGGAGCTGCAGCGCCGGCGACGCGAAGGTGTTGTCGACGACCACCCGGACGCCCGTCGCGTGCGCGAGCGCCGAGACCGCCTCGATGTCCACGACCTTCAGCAGGGGGTTGGAGGGTGTCTCCGCCCAGACGAAGCGTGTCTGCGGCGTGATCGCCGCAGCGAGGGCATCGGCGTCGGCGAGGTCACAGGTCGTCATCTGTAGGCCCCACGGGCCGAGGACCTTCGTCAGGAGCCGATGCGTGCCGCCGTAGACGTCGTCGGCCAGCACGACGTGATCACCCGGACGAAGCGTCAACAGCAGCGTCGTCTCCGCACCCATCCCGCTCGAGAACGCGAAGCACCGGTCGCCGCCTTCGAGCGAGGCGAGCGCCCGTTCGAACGCGTCGCGCGTCGGGTTCCCGCCCCGGCCGTAGTCCCACACCTTCGGGCGAGCGACGTCCTCCTGCGCGTAAGTGGAGTTCTGGTAGATCGGCACGGACACGGCGCCGTACGGCACATCCGGATCTTGGCCGACGTGGATCGCACGGGTGTCGGCGTGGTCCTCGGTCATGACCAGCCCCGGCGATCGAGCTCGGCGCGCGCCAGCTCGCCGTCGGCGACGGCTCGCCGGAGCTGCACCAGCAGCCGCCGGTCGTGACCGGCGCGGAACTCCCGGCCCGGTCGTGTCTGTGCGCCGCAGCCGCACGCGCACAAGGTGATCAACGGCTGAACCGGCGTCGGCGACGGCACGCTCCGACGGTACCCCGTCGCCGGCACGACGCGGGCCGGCAGGACGATCCGGCCTTCCGTCGGTGCTCCGGGCGCGAAGGGGTCACGTAGCTCGAGCGCGAGGATGCCCGTCAGGGCGCAGAGCGCGGCGTCGATCTGATCGAGGGTCTGCAGCTGGCCGATCGGCACGTGGTGCGCCGTGAGGATGGCTGCCCGCCAGCTTCGCTTCGCGGACGACGTCTGCCGCGCCGGCGGCAGGCCGCCGGCGAGCACCGTCGCGGTCGCGTGCGGGAAGACCTCGATCGCGGATCCGGCGATCGAGCCCGCTCGGAAGACCGGGAAGCCCGCCCGCTCGGCTGCCCGGAACGCGGCCATGCCGTTGCGCATCCACGAGTAGAAGCCGTTGCGCTCTCCCGTGGCCCGGTCCGGCGTGTAGTAGGCCTGGATGCCGAGGAGCCGCAGCTCTCGCTCCGCGAGCCGTGAGCGGCGCCCGTCCGCCGACCATGCCGGCGGGGAGTCGATGCTCACGACGTCGGGGCGGTGGTCGGCGATGAGGTCGCTCAGGCGCCGCACCGGAACGCGGGAGCCGACCGCGGCGATCTGGCGGTCGGCGTCCATCACCACGATGTCGAGGTGCTTGCGCTCCTCGCCGCCGACGTCGATCCCGAGCGCGCGCACGTCAGCGGGCGGGCGCCTGCCGCCGGTGCGCCAGGAAGTCGAGCAGGTCGCTGCGGGTGAGCACGCCGATCACGCTGCCCCCCGCGCTGACGAGCACCGCGGGTGCTCGTTCGAGCTCGGCGAACGCCTCGTCGACGGTCGCGTGCCGCTCGACGGTGGGAACCGGCGGCGCCATCACCTCCGCGACGTCGGCCTGCAGCGCGTCGGGATCCCGGAACACGCGCTCGAGCAGCTCCCGATCGCGG
Organism: Actinomycetota bacterium; assembly: GCA_046734555.1. GTDB lineage: Bacteria > Actinomycetota > UBA4738 > UBA4738 > HRBIN12 > AC-51. The sequence goes on from JBKPRM010000046.1 coordinate 8,302, forward strand.
ATCGAGCCGACGAACTGCGCGACGTCGGTGGACTCGTCGCGCACGACCGGCGCCTGCGAGATGCCGTTGGCGTGCAACACGTCGACCGCCTGGCGGACCTTGTCGTGCGCGCGGACGGTGATGAGCGGCGGCAACGTGCCGCCCTTCCCGCCGAGGACCTGCTCGACGGTGATCGCCTCGGGCTCCTCAAGGAATCCGTACTGGCGCATCCACGCATCGCTGAAGATCTTCGACAGGTACTGGCGACCGGTGTCGGGCAGCAGGACGACGATCGTGGCGTCGGCCCCGTAGTCGCGCGCCACGACGAGCGCGGCGTGCACCGCCGAGCCCGCCGACCCGCCGACGAGGATGCCCTCCTGCCGGGTGACGGCCCGGGCGGTCAGGAAGGCGACGCGGTCCGGCACGCGGACCCAGCGATCGATGACGCTCGGGTCGAACGTCTCGGGGAAGAAGTCTTCGCCGATGCCTTCGGTGAGGTAGGGACGCGGTTCCTCGCCGGTGTAGACCGAGCCCTCGGTGTCGGCCCCGACGATCGCGATGTCGGGCTTCATCCGCTTGAGATAGCGGCCCGCGCCGGTGATCGTGCCGCCGGTGCCGACCCCGGCGACGAAGGCGTCGATACGCCCGCCGGTCTGCGCCCAGATCTCGGGGCCGGTCGTCTCCTCGTGCGTCTGCGGGTTCACCTGGTTGAAGTACTGGTTCGGTTGGAAGGCGCCGGGGATCTCGCTCGCGAGCTTGTCGGCGACGGAGTAATAGGACTCGGGCGACTCGCGCGCGACGGCGGTCGGCGTGATCACGACCTCGGCGCCGTAGGCCCGCAGCAGCGCGATCTTCTCCGCGCTCATCTTGTCGGGCATCACGAAGATGCAGCGGTAGCCGCGGATCGCGGCTGCGATGGCGAGCCCGTGGCCGGTGTTGCCGGACGTCGGCTCGACGATCGTCCCGCCGGGACGCAACAGCCCGCGCTGCTCGGCGTCCTCGATCATGCGGATGCCGATCCGGTCCTTCACGGAGCCGCCCGGGTTCAGCATCTCGAGCTTCGCGAGGACCGTCGGTTGCAGCCCCCTCGTGACGCTGTGCAGTCGGACGAGTGGCGTGTCGCCGAGCGCGTCGAGGAACGTGTTCAGCACCACCGGATCGAGGCCCTCCCTCGGCGCGGCATCCGCACATCGTGCCACGGCGTCGCGACATCGCGCCGAGGGTCCACGGCCGCGCGTGGCGAGGACGGTAAGCTGCCCGGGAGCCGAGCACGTCGGCGGGGGTCTGGGGCGAGAACAGGGGTGCGGTGAGCGACGTCGAACAGGGTTCCGAGGCGATGGGCGAGAAGCTCCTCGTCGTCGACGACGACCCCTTCATCGCGCGGCTCCTCGAGATCGAGCTGGCGGCCGCGGGCTATCAGGTACGGGTCGCGAACGACGGGCAGCAGGCGATCGACCTGGTCGCGCAGGACGCTCCCGACCTCGTCATCACCGACGTGATGATGCCGCACGTCGACGGCTTCGAGCTCACGCGGTCACTGCGCCAGGACCCACGGACCGCCACGATCTCGGTCATCATCCTCACGGCCCGCGGCTTGTCCGCGGACAAGCTGGAAGGCTTCGCGATCGGGGCGGACGACTACATCGTGAAGCCCTTCGACACACCGGAGCTGCTGGCACGGGTCCGAGGCGTCCTACGCCGCAAGCGCGAGATGAAGGACGAGTCCCCGCTCACCGGCCTGCCCGGGAACAACCGGGTCCAGGAGGAGATCGAGGGACGCGTCTCGTCGGGTCAGGATTTCGCTCTGCTGCTGGTCGACATCGACCGGTTCAAGCCGTTCAACGACCATTACGGGTTCCCGCGCGGGGACCGCGTGATCCAGGAGCTCGCCGAGATGATGCAGGGGATCGTCGGGGAGTTCGCGGGCGAGGAGGGGTTCGTCGGCCACCTGGGGGGCGACGACTTCGTGGTCGTCGTCGGCTCCTCGGCGGCGGCGCTCGTCGCCGACACGATCGTGCAGCGCTTCGACGCGGGCGCTCCCGGCTACTACGACGAGGAAGACCTGCAGCGCGGGTGGATCGAGGTGCTCAACCGCCGGGGCGAGCCCCAGCACTACGAGCAGATCTCGTTGTCGATCGGGATCGCCAGCACCCAGCGGCGCACCTTCGCGCACTTCGCCGAGGTCATGGCGATCGCGACGGAGATGAAGAACTTCACCAAGACGACGCCCGGGTCGTCCTGGGCGATCGACCGACGCGGGACCTAGCCCGGCTCGAGCGCCGCGGGCTCAGCCAGGTGGTAGCCCTGGCCGTAGCGCACGCCGAGATCGCGCAGCGTCGCGAGCTCCGCCTCGGTCTCGATCCCCTCGGCGATGATCGTCATGTCCATCTCGTCGGCGAACGAGATCAACGCCGAGGCGAGCGCGCGGCGGCCACGATCCATGTCGATCGACCGCGTCAGCGAGATGTCGACCTTCACGATGTCGGGGCCGAGCGCGAGCGTGTGCCGCAGGCTCGCGTATCCGGCGCCGGCGTCATCGATCGCGATCCGCACGCCCAGGTCGCGCAGCGGCTGCAGCGACCGGGCGAGCTGGTCGTAGTCCTCGACCGGCTCGTGCTCGGTGATCTCCACGACGAGCCGTTTCGCGTCTGCGGCGAGCAGCGCCAGGAGCTCGGGCACCGCGACGGTCCGATGCGAACAGTTGACCGACAGGTAGGCCGTCTCGGGCACGGCGGCCAGCAGCGCAACGGCTCGCTCGATCGACGCGAGCTCGAGTTGGGTGCCGAGCTCGAGCGCCGCGGCCTCGGCGAACCACTCGTTGGGTGGCCGGGGCGGCAGCGACCGGAACCGGGCGAGCGCCTCGAACCCGACGACCTCCCGCGTCCCGAGGTCGACGATGGGTTGGACGTGGATCACCAGGCCCTCGCCGTTGACGAACCGTTGGATCTCCTCGACGCGCGCGCTCAGGCGCTGCTGCTCGATCTCCTCACGGCGGAGCTGCGACGACAGCTCGAGGACGATGCCGTCGACCACGTCGGCCGAGACGCTCGCGCGTCCGTTCGCGACGCGGTGGATCGAATCGACGATCTCCTCGCCGGCCATGCCTTTGACGAGATAGCCCACCGCGCCGGCGCGGAGCATCTCGAGCACCGTCGCGCGGTCCTCGAACGCCGAGAGCGCGATCACCCGCGTTCGCGGCGAACTGCGGACGATCTCTCGAGCGGCGCGAGGTCCGCCGCCCGCCGGCATGCTCACGTCGACCAACGCGACGTCGGGCTGCTCCCGTTTCGCGAGCGAGACGGCTTCGTCGGCGTCGGCGGCGGCACCCACGAGCGCGAGCGTCGGCTCCTGCGCGAGCAGATCGGTCAGGGCGTCGCGAAGGTCGGGCTCGTCGTCGGCGAGGAGGACGCGAACGTGCGCGTTCAGACCCTGGGGAAGAGGGG
>JBKPRM010000047.1:0-2802 GCA_046734555.1 Actinomycetota bacterium
GCGGTGCAGTGGTTGCTACTGGCCTTGTTGGGCATCATGTGGGCGGCGTTCCTGCTGCCCGTGGGCCGGAAGCGGTCCGATGCGCGGAGCGTCGAAGATTTCGAGCGGAGGATGGAGCTGTTGGCGCAGGCTGAGGTACACGGCACGAGCGGCCGCTGGATCGTGACGCCACGCAAGGGCGTCAGGTTCCTCGGGCCGCGCGAGCGACAGCAGGCCCGCGCCCGCGCCCGTCGGCGCCGTGTCTTCGTCTTCCTGCTCGAGGCGATCGGGCTCTCGTTGCTGATCGGCGTCGTGCCGCCGCTGCGCGTCTCGTGGATCGTCGCGGCGGCGCTCGGCGGGGTGCTCCTCCTGTACATCTGGGCCTTGCTCGTGATCAAGGCGCGCGCCGCCGCCGCTCCGGTCCGCGCGGTCGCCGCCGAACCGCGGATGGCGCCTCGTATCGAGACGCCCGTGCTCGAGCCCGGGCAACACGTCACGGTCCTCGCCGGCGCCGGCGCCTGAGCGGTTCCGTGGACCTCGACGGCCTCTCCGACGATCTCCATCGACGCTTCGACGAGAAGACCGCCGCGCGCGAGCGGGCACTGCCGGCGGCGCGCCGCGCGATCCGCGCCTCGGCGAACGCGATCCGCGCGATCCATCGCGGGGAGTTCGACGCTGCACCGACGTTGATCGCCGACGCCCGGAGCGAGCTCGATGCCGGGCTCGCGGCCGTCGCGGACGAGCCGGATGTGCGCTACGCCGGCTACCTGCTCGACGCCGAGAAGGAGTACGCCGAGGCGTGCATCACCTTCGCCCTCGTGCACGGTGATCCGATACCGACCACGGCCGACGTGGGGGTCGGCGAGGCACCGTTCCTCAACGGGATGGCCGAGGCGATCGGTGAGGGTCGCCGCCATATCCTGGACCTGCTTCGTCTCGGCGACGTCGAGCGGGCCGAGCGGACGCTCGCCGACCTGGAGGCCCTCTACGGCGTGCTCGTGACGATGGACTATCCGGATGCGATCACGATGAACCTGCGGCGCTCGACCGACGTGGCGCGGTCGTTGATCGAGAAGACCCGTGGCGATCTGTCCATCGCGTTCGTGCAACGCGACATCCAGCGGGCGCTCGAGGAGCACGCGCAGCGCGTCCAGGGCTCGTGAGGGCCTCTGTTACGCTGACCGCTTCCCGGGGGTGTAGCTCAGTCCGGTAGAGCACTGCGTTCGCAACGCAGGGGTCAGGGGTTCAAGTCCCCTCACCTCCACCGGAGTCCCGGCCGCCCCTCGCGGCGACGATCGGCCGACCGGGCCCGTCCACCTTCTGGGGCACCGACCCGGGGTCCCGTTCGACCCGACCGGGCGATCCGTCGGAGGTCGCCTACCAGCCGCGTTCTGTCGGATGGACGAGGCCGGGGCCATCGTGATCTGACCCCCGTTCGGTCGTTGCATCGGCCCGTTCCCCGGGGGACCATCGGACATCGCTCGGAGCAAGGGGGGTTCCACCGTGGAGTCAGGCAAGATCAGCTACGCGGGCGTCGGTGCAGCGGTCGCGGGCGTCATCGGGATCGTGGGTGTGTATTCGGCCTGGTGGGAGACGCCGACCGCCAACTACAACGGGACCGCCGACATCTCTGGCACGCTCGGGTTCGTGATGGGGCTCGCCCTGTTCGCGTTCGGCGGGGCCTACGTCCTCATCTCCGACCCGCAGATCCGCCGCGCGATGGGCGCCCTTGCGACCCTGTGCGCCGTGGTCCTCGGCCTATCGTGCGTGTGGGGGCTCCTGCGTGCCGACAACGTGGCGCCGGGTGCGACGACGTCGACCGGCCTGTTCGTCTCGGGGTTGGGCGCGGTGCTCGGGATCGCGGCCGGGTTCCTCGTGATGCGGGACAACATGCAGCGCGACGAGACGATGGCGTCGGGGGGAACGTCGACGACCGCGAGCGAGATGCCGCGGGAGACGTCGACCGACGAGGCTGGCGCCTGAGCGCCGACCTTCCGGTCGCCCAACCCTGGTTCGAAGCCGAGGCTGCCGGCAGCGGCATCACGCGGCTGTTCGAGCCGCACGTCGACGACATGCTGACGGCCAACGTATGGCACGTCTCGGGCGCCGACGTCGATCTGATCGTCGACACCGCGAACGGCATCGGCCCCTTGTTGCCACACGTCGATCCGCTCACGAAGGGCAAACCCATCATCGCGTTCGTGACGCATGGGCATTTCGATCACATCGGCGGTCTGCATGAGTTCGACGACCGGCGGGTGCACGGCGACGACGCCGGGATGCTCCGCGAGCCGTGGCCGATGCGGCTGCGGCGACAGGACTTCCCCGACGGGATGGAGCAGGAGTACCAGTACTACGACGTGCCGGTGCCGGACGTGGCCGTGCGTGCCCTCCCGTTCGAGGGCTTCGACGTCGTGGGGTGGACGACGCCCGCCGCAGAGCCGACGACGCTGCTCGCCGACGGCGACCGCATCGACCTCGGCGGGCGGTCGTTCACCGTGATCCACACCCCGGGCCACACCGCCGGCTCGGCATGCCTGTTCGATGAGACGGACGGCACACTGTTCACCGGCGACGCGATCTACGTCGACGCGGCGCTGTCGTGGGAGGACGCCGACGCGATGTCGGCCTCGCTCACGCGCATCCGTGGCCTCGAGGCCCGGATCGCTCATGCGGGGCATGAGCGATCCTTCGACGGGAGTGAGCTGCGTCAGACGGCCGACACATGGAGAGCGCGGCTCGGCGCCTGACGGCGCCGAGCCGCGCAGTCGCGTCGTGGATCCCGTCCCGGGAGCCTCAAGACCCATCCCCGGTCATCCGCTT
>JBKPRM010000048.1:0-4390 GCA_046734555.1 Actinomycetota bacterium
GTCTTGCCCCTTGATGTCGTCGAAGCGCGTCTCGATCTCGTCGGGCTGGATGACGTCGATGCCACCCCGGCTGAGGAACCAGAACAGCCCGATGAACTGGAAGATGATGAAGAAGAACCCGAACGCGAGCTGCAGGATGAACGGCAGCGCGATCACGAGACGCGCGGGCGCCTCGACGATCCCGAGCCACACGGGCTCGGTGTGGAAGATCCGCCCGAGGAACATGCTGAGCGCGAGCAGGACGATGAACGCCTTGAAGGCGCGAGCGACCCGATAGCGGACCCACGGATCCATCTTCCCGGCCGCGGACGCGGCGCCGCCGACGACCTTCTTCTCCCAGAAGCGGTAGTACACCTGGGAGTGCTCCTCGATCAGGTAGTGGAGCTGACGGATCAGCTCGAGCACCCCGAGCCACAGGATCCACGCGTAGTCGTGAGCCGCGATCCGCACGGCATCGATGAACGGGCCCCCGAGCGGGTTGACCGTCGTCGTCCAGACGATCGCGAGGCCCGAGACCCACAGCAAGGCGAGCAGCAGCAGGAACCGGATGCGGTCCCACATCGCGGTGTGTGCGCGGGTCGTGCGTTCCGATGGCCTCGGTCGGGCCGGGCGGTCCTTGGCGAGATCCTTCGCGGTGCCGTTCTGGCTCATTCGCTCACCGTCCAAGAGTCGACCGTGGCCTGGATCTGGTCACGGTTGCGTTCATAACAGGCAGAGCTGCACATCATGATGACGAGGTACAGCTTGTGTGACGAGTCGTCCACCAGCGCCTTCTGGTCGATCTCGACGAAGTCGGGGCTCAGCACGCCTGTGCCGGTACCGCCGAGGAGCGCCCGCTGCAGGGTGTCGGGGTCAGAGCTGGCCGAGCTCTGACCGGCGGCCGCCGCGGCCTCCTGCCGGGCCTGCGCCAACGAGGACTCCCGGAACGAGACCACCATCTGCACGCCGCGCATCCCGCCCTGGTTGATCTCGTCGTTGTATGAGACCACGACCGCATTGCTCTCGTTCTGGATCAGCTGGTCGATCGGGAACAGGAAGTTACGCAGGTAATTCAGCGACACGTTGTCGCGCTCGACGAAGCTCAGATCCTGCACCACCACGATCCCCTGGGGGTAGTCGGTCGCGAGGTCGGAGCTGTTGAGCACGTGCGAGACCGACGCGCTCGGATCGGCGTCGACCCCGACGAGCCACTGGATCGGGTCCGGCTGGTCGCCCTGCGGCTGGCCGCTGAGCTCCCCCAGCACCGTCGCTTCGTCGTAGGTGGTCCACCCCGTGGGGATGCGGAAGGCGCTGCGGGTGCTCGAGTCCCGAACGTAGGTGTACTGGGCGCTCGAGCACGCAGCCGCGACGAACGAGACCGACAGTGCGGCAGCGACGATGACCACGATCCGGGATCGAGCGGGCACCGCACCATTATCGGCCCGGAAACCCTATCCGGCGAGGTCTCGCACGATGTCGGCGCCCGCGGGTAGCGTGGGAAGACTGTGGATCTCGCGTCCTTCTCCCCCGCCACCCGGGCCTGGTTCGAGGCCTCGTTCGACGAGCCCACCCAGGCGCAACGGGCGGGCTGGCCCTCGATCGCCGCCGGGCAGAACACCCTCGTCCTCGCCCCGACCGGGTCGGGCAAGACGCTCGCGGCGTTCCTGTGGGCGATCGACCGGCTCGCCGCCGAACCGCCGCCCGACCCCGAGCGCCGCACACGCGTCCTCTACGTCTCGCCCCTTCGCGCCCTCGCCGTCGACATCGAGAAGAACCTGCGAGCACCGCTCGCGGGCATCCAACGGGTCGCCGATGAGCGCGGCGAGCCCTGGCGCCACGTCCCGACCGTCGGCGTCCGCACCGGCGACACCGACCCGCGTGAGCGGCGGCGGCTCCTCCGCACGCCACCCGACATCCTGATCACGACGCCCGAGTCCCTCTACCTGCTGCTGACCTCGTCCGCGCGCGAGACGCTCCGCGGTGTCACGACGGTGATCCTCGATGAGATCCACTCGGTGGCGGCGACCAAGCGCGGGGCCCACCTGCTGCTCTCGCTGGAGCGCCTCGAGTCCGAGATCGGCCGATCCGTGCAACGGATCGGGCTCTCTGCGACCCAGCGACCGCTCGACGAGATCGCCCGTCTGCTTGGTGGGTTCTCCTCGCCCGGCGTCCCACGGCAGGTGACGATCGTCGACGCCGGCGTACGCAAGTCGTTGGATCTCGAGGTCATCGTGCCCGTCGACGACATGTCGGAGTTCGCCCGCCCGAGCGAGACACCTCCCGGCGGGGTCGACCGCTCCTCGATCTGGCCGTCGATCCACCCGGTGCTGCTCGACCTCGTGCGCGCCCATCGATCGACGATCGTGTTCGTCAATGATCGGCGAAGCGCCGAGCGGCTGTCGAGCTCCCTCAACGAGCTCGCCGGCGCCGACGTCGCGCGGGCGCACCACGGGTCGCTCGCCCGGGAGAAGCGCCTCGACGTCGAGACCGCCCTGAAGCAGGGCCGCCTGCCGGCCATCGTCGCGACGTCCTCGCTCGAGCTCGGGATCGACATGGGCGCGGTCGACCTGGTCGTGCAGGTCGAGTCGCCGCCGACCGTCGCGAACGGGCTGCAGCGGATCGGTCGCGCTGGCCACCAGGTCGGCGCGCCGAGCGTCGGCAAGCTCATCCCGAAGTTCCGTGCCGACGTGCTGCTCACGGCGGTCGTCGCGGAACGGATGCTCCGGGCAGACATCGAGCAGACCCGCTACCCGCGCAACCCGCTCGACGTGCTCGCGCAGCAGATCGTCGCGATGACCTCGGTCGAGGAGTGGCGCGTCGATGACCTGTTCACGACCATCCGCCGGGCGGCGAACTTCGCCGATCTGACCGAGGACGTGTTCCGGGCGGTGCTCGACATGCTCGCTGGTAGGTACCCCAGCGACGAGTTCGCCCAGCTGCGCCCGCGGGTCGTCTGGGACCGCAAGGCCGGTACCGTGCGCGCCCGCGACGGCGCGCGCCTGCTCGCGATCACGTCCGGCGGCACGATCCCGGACCGCGGCCTCTTCGGTGTCTTCACGACCGACGGCTCGCGGGTGGGCGAGCTCGACGAGGAATGCGTCTACGAATCGCGGACCGGTGAGGTGATGTTGCTCGGCGCGACCGCGTGGCGGATCGAGGAGATCAACCGCGACCAGGTGATCGTGACGCCGGCGCCCGGCGAGCACGGGAAGCTCCCGTTCTGGAAGGCGCCCGGGCCCGGGCGACCGGTCGAGCTCGGGCAGGCGATCGGAAAGTTCACGCGCGAGCTGCGCTCCACGCACGCCGACCAGGCGTTGGAGACCCTCCAGCGCGACCTCGGGTTCGACGAACGAGCGGCCCACAACTTGGTCAACTATGTTGACGAACAGCACGAGGTCAGCGCCGTGCCCGACGACCGGACGATCGTGGTGGAGCGTTTCCGCGACGAGGTCGGCGATTGGCGCATGTGCATCCTGTCGCCCCTCGGCGCTCGGGTGCTCACACCGTGGGCGCTCGCCATCGAGGCCCGGCTGCAAGACCGGCTCGGCCCCGGCGCGCAAGTGCTGTGGTCCGACGACGGCATCATCGTGCGGCTGCCGGAGGCGGTCGAACGCGTGCCGATCGACGATCTGCTGTTCGCTCCCGACGAGATCGAAGAGGCGGTCGTCGCAACCTTGCCGGGAACCGCTCTGTTCGCGAGCATCTTCCGCGAGGCGTCCGCGCGAGCCCTGCTGCTGCCGCGACGGCGCCCCGGTTCCCGCACACCGATGTGGCAGCAGCGGCAGCGAAGCTCCGACCTGTTGAGCGCCGCCGGTCACTTCCCCGACTTCCCGATGCTGCTCGAGACGACCCGCGAATGCCTGCGCGACCACTTCGACGTGCCGGCGCTGCAGGAGCTGATGGTCTCCATCGCCGCCCGGAAGACGCGGCTGGTCGCCGTCGACACGGAACGCGCCTCGCCGTTCGCGCAGTCGCTGTTGTTCCGATGGATCGCGGTCTACATGTACGAGGGCGACGCCCCGTTGGCGGAGCGTCGGGCGGCGGCGCTGTCCCTCGACCGCGACCTGTTGCGAGATCTGCTCGGCTCCGACGACCTGCGGGAGCTCCTCGACCCGGCGTCGATCGACGCGGTCGAGCTGGAGCTGCAGCGGTTGGCGGACGGGAGGGCAGCGCGGACGATCGACTCGGCGCACGACCTGCTTCGCGACCTCGGACCGTTGACGCGCGCGGAGTTCGCAGCGCGAGCCGAGGTCGACGCGGAAGCCCAGCTCGTTCGGGAAGGGCGAGCGTTCGTCGTGCACGTCGCCGGTGAGGAGCGCGTCGCCGCGATCGAGGACGCCGGGCGGCTGCGCGACGGGCTCGGGGTCGCGACCCCCGCCGACGTCCCCGAGGACTTCACCGATCCCCAGCC
>JBKPRM010000049.1:0-10324 GCA_046734555.1 Actinomycetota bacterium
CCTCGAGCCTGACCAAGGGCGAGAGCCTCAAGGACACCGCGCGGACCATCGAGTCGATGGGAGTCGCCTTCACGGTGATCCGCCACGGCGCCTCCGGCGCGCCGGCCTTCCTGTCACGCCTGGTCCAGAGCTCCGTCATCAACGCCGGCGACGGCGCCAACGAGCACCCGACGCAGGCGCTGCTCGACCTGTACACGATGCGAGAGCGACACGGGCGTCTCGAAGGGCTCCGTGTCGCGATCGTCGGCGACGTGTTGCACTCACGTGTCGCCCGGTCGCTGTCCTGGGGACTCGTGACGATGGGCGCCGAGGTCACGCTCGCCGGACCGCCGACCCTGATCCCGCCAGATGCGCCGGCGTGGGGCGTGCAGGTGAGCTACGACCTCGACGCGGTCCTGCCGAAGCTCGACGTCTGCTACATGCTCCGCGTCCAACGCGAGCGCCAGCGCCTCGAGTATTTCCCGAGCGTGCGCGAGTACGCCCGGCTGTTCGGGCTGACGAGCGCGCGCGCGGCGACCCTGCCCGAAGACGCACTGATCATGCACCCTGGCCCGATGAACCGCGGCGTCGAGATCGACTCCGACGTCGCGGACCAGCCGGCGTCGGTGATCGAGGAGCAGGTCACGAACGGCATCGCGATCCGCATGGCCCTGCTCTACCTGCTGCTCGGCGGCAGCGGTGCGGGGGTGGCCGCATGAGCGACCGGTTCGTCTTCGCCGGTGGCCGGGTGGTCGATCCCGCGGCGGGTGTCGACGAGGTGCGCGATGTCGTCGTCGCAGGTGGACAGATCGCCGGACCCGACGCAGCGGCTGGCGCCGAACGGATCGACGCCGCGGGCCTGATCGTCTCGCCGGGACTCGTCGACCTGCATACGCATCTGCGCGAGCCGGGACAGGAGCACAAGGAGACGGTCGCGACCGGCACCCGCGCCGCGGCGGTCGGTGGCTATACGGCGGTCGCGGCGATGGCCAACACCGAGCCCGCGACGGACCATGCCGCGATCGCGCAGGCGGTGCGCGACCTCGGCGACGCGGCGGGCTCGTGTGACGTCTTCCCCGTGGGCGCGATCACGAAGGCCCTCGCGGGCGAGTCGCTCGCCGAGATGGGCGAGATGGTCGAGGCCGGCGTGCGGGTGTTCTCCGACGACGGTCGGTGCGTCCCGAGCGCGCGGTTGCTCCGCAACGCCTTGCTGTACGCGAAGGCCTTCCCCGTCGACGTCGTCCTCGCCGACCACGCCGAGGACCTGTCGCTCGTCGATGGCGGGCAGATGCACGAGGGGGCCGTCTCGTCCTCGCTCGGCCTCGCCGGTCGCCCCGCCGAGGCGGAGGAGCTGATCGTCGCTCGCGACCTCGCGGTGGCGCGTGCGAGCGGCGGGCGGTTGCATCTGTGCCACCTCTCGACGGCGCGTGCCGTCGAGCTCGTGCGTCGTGCGAAGGCCGAGGGGATCCGGGTGAGCGCCGAGGTGACACCGCACCATCTCGTGTTCACCGACGAGGACCTCCAGACCTACGACACCGCCAAGAAGATGAACCCGCCGCTTCGGACCGCCGACGATCGCGATGCGCTGCGGGCAGCGGTCGCGGACGGCACGATCGATGTGATCGCGACCGACCACGCCCCGCACGCGGTCGAGGAGAAAGAGATGGAGTTCGACCTCGCACCCCCCGGCACGATCGGCCTGGAGACGGCGCTCTCGGCGGTGCTGACGCACCTGGTCGAGCCGGGGATCGTCTCGCTCGCGCGAGCGATCGACGCGATGTCGCACACGCCGGCCCGGATCCTGGGCGCGAGCGAACACGGTGGCCCCCTCGACGTGGGGCGACCCGCGAACCTCGTCGTGTTCGATCCGCGCGAGGAGTGGACCGTCGAGCCGCCCTTCGCGTCGAAGGCGCGGAACAGCGCGTTCACCGGTGAACGTCTGCGTGGCCGCGTGCGGTACACGATGCTCCGGGGGGTCCCGACGGTCGCGGAGGGGAAGCCGACGAGATGACGGCCCATCCCGACGCTCTGCTGGTCCTCGAGGACGGCTCCGCGTTCCGCGGCAAGGCTTTCGGCGCCACCGGCGAGACATTCGGAGAGGCCGTCTTCAACACCGCGATGGCCGGCTACCAAGAGGTGCTGACCGATCCGTCCTACGCCGGACAGATCGTGACGATGACCGCCCCGCAGCAGGGCAACTACGGGGTGAACGACGAGGACGCCGAGAGCTGGCGGGTGCAGGTGGCCGGGTTCGCGGTGCGCGAGGCGTCGCGACGCGCGAGCAACTGGCGCGCCCAGAGCACGCTGCCCGACGCGCTTCGCGCGTCGGGCACCGTCGCGATCGAGGGCATCGACACGCGGGCGCTCACGCTTCGCCTGCGGGAGCGCGGCGCGATGCGAGCCGCGATCTCGACCGAGGACCTCGATCCGGCGTCGCTCGCGAACCGGGTGCTCGAGGCACCCGGGATGGTCGGCGCCGACCTCGCCCGGAGCGTCACGACGGATGAGGCCTACGACGCGAGCGACGTCGTCGGACCGGCGGCGACCGATCAGGGGCCCGTGCTGCGTGTCGCGGCGTACGACTTCGGCATCAAACGCAACATCTTGCGCCTGCTGGCCGCTCATGGCGTCGAGACGACCGTGTTCCCCGCAACGACCCCGCCGGTCGATGTGGCGAGCGGCGGGTTCGACGGGGTATTCCTGTCCAACGGCCCCGGCGACCCCGACGCCACGTCATACGGGATCGCGGCGACGAGAGAGCTGCTCGGCAAGGTGCCGATCTTCGGGATCTGCCTCGGCAGCCAGCTCCTCGGCCTCGCGCTCGGCGGACGCACCTACAAGATGTCGTTCGGCCACCGCGGGGTGAACCAGCCCGTGAAGGATCTGGCCACCGGCATGGTCGAGATCACGAGCCACAACCACGGGTTCGCGGTCGATCCGGCGTCGTGGGTACGCGATGCCGAGGGCATCGCCCGAACCGATTACGGCCGCGTCCACCTCAGCCACTGGAACCTGAACGACGACACGCTGGAGGGCATGCGCTGTCTCGACGTGCCGGCGATCGCGGTGCAGTACCACCCCGAGGCGGCTCCCGGTCCGCACGACTCGCGCTCGTTGTTCGGAGAGTTCCGGTCGCTGATCGAGGCCGCCTGATGCCGCGCCGCGACGACATCGATCGGATCGCGGTGATCGGCTCGGGACCGATCGTGATCGGCCAGGCGTGCGAGTTCGACTACTCGGGCACGCAGGCGTGCAAGGTGCTGTGCGCCGACGGGTTCGAGGTGTCGCTGATCAACTCGAACCCGGCGACGATCATGACCGACCCGGTGTTCGCCGATCGCACGTACATCGAGCCTCTGACGCCGGCGTCGGTCTTGCAGGTGCTCGAACGCGAGCGCCCCGACGCGTTGCTGCCGACGCTCGGTGGCCAGACCGGCCTGAACGTGAGCGTGGCGTTGGCCGAGTCCGGCGACCTCGACCGGCTCGGGATCCGGCTGCTCGGCGCTTCGCTCGAGGCGATCCGGACCGCCGAGGACCGCAGCGGCTTCAAACAGGCGATGCTCGACGCGGGCCTCGACGTGCCGCGCGCTGGCATCGCGCGTTCGCTCGACGAAGCTCTCGCCCTGGGTGACGAACTCGGCTACCCCTTGATCCTTCGTCCGTCGTTCACGTTGGGGGGCGGGGGCAGCGGCTTCGCCGACGATCGTGCCGAGCTCGCGATCGCCGCGGCGAAGGCGCTCGCGAGCAGCCCCGTCACCGAAGTGCTCGTCGAGGAGTCGATCGTCGGCTGGAAGGAGTTCGAGCTCGAGGTGATGCGCGACGGCGCCGACAACGCGGTGATCGTCTGCTCGATCGAGAACCTCGACCCGATGGGTGTGCACACCGGCGATTCCATCACCGTCGCGCCGCAGCAGACGCTCACCGACCGCGAGTACCAGCGGATGCGCGATGCCGCGATCCAGGTGCTGCGGGTCGTCGGCGTCGAGACCGGGGGGTCCAACGTGCAGTTCGCCGTCGAGCCATCGACCGGCCGGCAGGTGTTGATCGAGATGAACCCCCGTGTCTCGCGCTCGAGCGCGCTCGCGTCCAAGGCGACGGGGTTCCCGATCGCGAAGATCGCGGCGCAGCTCGCGGTCGGCTACCGCCTCGACGAGATCGTGAACGACATCACCGGCGAGACGCCCGTGGCCTTCGAGCCGACGCTCGACTACGTCGTCGTGAAGGTTCCCCGGTTCGCGTTCGAGAAGTTCCCCGAGGCGTCGCCTGTTTTGTCCTCGACGATGAAGTCGGTCGGCGAGACGATGGCGATCGGTCGCACGTTCAAGGAGGCGATCGGGAAGGCCTGGCGGGGGATCGAGAAGACGTCGCTGGATGTCACGTGGGGCGGCGGCGGACCGGTCGATGCGTCGCTGGGAACACCCCGCGAGACGCGGCTCCACGCGGTCGCAGACGCCCTCGCATCGGGGGTGTCGGTGGACGCGGTCGCGGAGGCCTCGATGATCGATCCGTGGTTCGTCGATCAGGTCGCGCAGGTCGTCGCCGGTGACGCGCACATCCGTGGCCGGGAGCTGGCGGCGATGGGGGAGACCGAACTGCGCGAGGCGAAGCGCCTCGGCACGTCGGATGCACGCATCGCCGCGCTCACAGGCTCGTCCGAAGCAGCGGTGCGCACGCGCCGGGATGAGCTCGGCGTGCACCCGGTGTTCAAGACGGTCGACACGTGCGCCGGAGAGTTCCCCGCACGGACGCCGTACCACTACTCCACGTACGAGACCGAGACCGAGGTGCGTGCCGCCGACCGTCCGCGCGTCATCATCCTGGGGGCCGGGCCGAACCGCATCGGGCAGGGGATCGAGTTCGACTACGCGTGCGTGCACGCAGCGTTCGCTCTCGACGAAGCAGGGTTCGGATCGGTGATGGTCAACTCCAACCCGGAGACGGTCTCCACGGACTACGACACATCGAGCAGGCTGTACTTCGAGCCGCTGGCCCCCGAGGACGTCATCGCCGTGTGTCGCGCGGAGCGGCCCGCCGGGGTGATCGCGCAGTTCGGCGGGCAGACGCCGCTGCGGCTCGCGCACATCCTGCACGAGGAGGGCTTCCCGATCTGGGGGACGGGGCCGGCCGCGATCGACCTCGCCGAGGATCGCGGCAAGTTCGCCGAAGTGCTGCGCGAGCTCGACATCCCGGCGCCGCCGCACGGGGAGGCACGCACGCTCGCCGAGGCGCATGCGATCGCCGAGCAGATCGGCTACCCGGTGGTCGTCCGGCCCTCCTACGTGCTGGGCGGACGCGCGATGGAGATCGTCTATGACGACGAGGATCTCGACATGTTCGTTCGCAGCGCCGCGGACGCGTCGCCCGATCATCCCGTCTTGATCGATCGATTCCTCGAGGGGGCGATCGAGGTCGACGTCGATGCGGTGTGCGACGCCGCGGGAGGGGTCTTCGTCGGCGCGGTGATGGAGCACATCGAGGAGGCAGGTGTCCACTCGGGTGATTCGAGCTGCCAGATCCCGCCCGCGACGCTGTCCGACGACGAGCTCGACACGATCGAGGACATCGCGGCGCGCCTCGCGAGGCGCCTCGGCGTCGTCGGCCTGCTGAACCTGCAGCTGGCCGTGAAGGACGAGCGGATCTGGGTCCTTGAGGCGAACCCGCGTGCGTCGCGCACCGTGCCCTTCGTGTCGAAGGTGATCGGCGTGTCGCTCGCGCGGATCGCGACCCTGGTGCTCACGGGGCGAACGATCGCCGGCCTGCGTGCCGACGGCATCGTCCCCGCCGACGACCTGCATTACCGGCGCTTGCCGTATACGAGCGTCAAGGCGGCGGTGCTCCCGTTCGGCCGCTTCCCGGGGGTCGACACCGTGCTCGGCCCGGAGATGAAATCGACCGGCGAGGTGATGGGGATCGACGCCGATTCGGGGATGGCGCTCGCCAAGGCGATGGTGGGCGCCGGGCACGCGCTGCCGACGGCCGGCTCGGTGTTCGTGAGCGTCGCGAACCGCGACAAGCGCGCGATCGTGTTCCCGGCCAAGCGCCTCGCCGATCTCGGGTTCCGGCTCCTCGCGACGACGGGCACGGCGGGCGTGCTCGAGCGCGCCGGCGTCGCCGTCCAGCGGGTCGCGAAGGTGAGCGAGGGGCCCGACAACGTCGTTGAGCTGATCCGCGGCGGTCAGGTCGGCCTCGTGATCAACACGCCGTTCGGGCGAGCGCCTCGGTCCGACGGATCGGCGATCCGCACCGCGTCGGCGGCCGCCGGCGTGCCCTGCATCACGACGCGTCCCGGTGTGTTCGCCGCGGTCCGCGGGATCGAGGCGCTGCGAGGCGCGCCGACCGAACCGCGCTCGATCCAGGAGCATCACGCGGCGGCGTTCCGCGAGCCGCTGCAGGGACGCCTGTCCTTCGAAGCCACCGTGGACGCCTCCGGAGGGCCGGCGGCGTGAAGCGTGTCCGCGCCGAGATCTTGTCCACGAGGCGGCTCGGTGCGTACCAATCGCTCACCCTGGTCGCGCCCGAGATCGCCGAGAGCGCCCGGCCCGGTCAATTCGTCGCGGTCTCGATGCCCGAGGATCGGGGGTTCCTCCTTCGTCGCCACCTGACGATCCACCAGTCCTCGCGGCGGGGCGGATGGGCGGGCACGCTGGAGTTCGTCGTGGACCCGGGCGCCGGGCCCGGCACCGCGTGGCTCGCGGATCTGCGGGCGCACGCCTCGATCGACGTGATCGGGCCGCTCGGCACACCGTTCTCCTACCCGAAGCGCCTGACGAACTGCCTCCTCGTCGGGAAGGGGCGCTCCGTGGCCGGCCTGTACTTCCTCGCCCAGGAACTGTCCGCGCGCGGCAAGCGCGTCGACATGGTGATCGGTGGGTCCACCCTGGACACGGTCTTCAAGCCGATCGAGGCCAAGCGCCTCTCGCAGCTCGTCACGGTCGTGACCGACGACGGCACGCTGGGGGAGCAAGGGACGGTGGTCGGCGCGGTCCCGGGCGCGATCGAGCGAGGCGCGGCCCAGGTCGTATACGCGGTGGGCTCGCCCGCGCTGCTGCGGGCGGTCGCGTCGCTGTGCCGAGACCGGCAGCTCCCGGCGCAGATCGCCGTCGAGGAGCGGATGGGGTGCGGGTACGGCCTGTGCGGAACGTGCGCGGTCCCAATCGCCTTCAAGGACGGCAGCGGCTGGGATCACGCGCGCGCGTGCGTCGATGGACCGGTGTTCAATCCGGCCAGGGTGCTGTGGGATCACTGGCCGGCCGCGATGCGGCGCGACCCATCTCAGGCGGCGGCGCTCGCGGCGTCGGACCCCGCCGAGCAGGAAGCCGGGAGCCAGCCATGAGTGCACGCCGGTCCCTCTCGGTGGACCTCGGCGGCTTGGTGCTGCCGACGCCGGTCATGATCGCCTCGGGATGTGCCGGGACGGGGGCGGAGCTCCCGGGCCTCGTCGAGAGGAAGCGTGTCGGTGCCGTCGTCACGCGCACGATCACGGTGGAGCGACGGCAGGGCTCCCCGCCGCCACGGATCGCGGAGACCGCGTCGGGCATCGTCTGGAGCACCGGCCTGCAGAACCCCGGCGTAGACGCGTTCCTCGCGACGGAGATGCCGTCGTGGGCGACGGGGCCTGCGGCGATCGTGTCGATCGGCGGCGGCACGCTCGAGGGGTACGTCCGCATCACGGGAACGTTGCAGGGGCGTCCGGGCGTCGCGGCGATCGAGGTGCACCTGTCCGGTCCGGACGAGGAGATGGATCGCCCGATCCTCGGCGCCCACGCCGACCGGGTCACCGAGATCGTCGGCGCCGTCGCTCGCATGTCGCTCGTTCCCGTCTTCGCGAAGCTTCCCGGTGGGGTCGACGTCGTGCCGCTCGCTATCGCCGCGGCGCGGGCCGGCGCGACGTGCCTGACGTTGACCGACTCGCCGCCGGCGCTCGCGATCGACGTCTCGGCGTCCCACCACGCGCTCGGGGCGCCGACCGGATGGCTCTCCGGGCCGGCGGTGAAGCCGACGATGCTTCGTGCCGTCGCGGACGTCGCGCGGGCGCTGCCACGCATGCCGATCATCGCGAGCGGCGGTGTTCGGACGTCGTCGGACGCGATCGAGGCCCTCCTGGCGGGCGCGACCGCGGTGCAGGTCGGCACGGCCACGCTGGTGGACCCGACCGCGCCGGTGACGATCGCGCAGGGGATCGCCGCGGAGCTCCAGCGTCGTGGGGTGGCGACGCCGGCGGAGCTCAGCGGCGCGGCGGGGTCTCGGCCGGCGGAGGCGCACACGTGATCCCGCGTCCCGCCCAACCGATCGCGATCGCCCTCGACGTGTCGGACCTCGACGACGCGGAGCACCTCGCGCGGTTGTTGCGAGCCGAGGCGGGACTCCTCAAGATCGGCCTTGAGCTGTTCTGGGCGCACGGCCCCGAGGCGGTCAGCCGAGTGGCGCCGTACGGGCCGGTGTTCGTCGATTGCAAGCTGCACGACATCCCGAACACCGTCGAGCGGGCGAGCGCCAACGTGGCGCGTCTCGGCGTCACCATGTTCAACGTGCACTCGCTCGGCGGCGAGGCGATGATGCGCGCCGCTGTCGAGGGTGCGACGCGGGGTGCCACCGAGGCGGGCGTCGACGTGCCGAAGGTGCTCGGCGTGACGGTGTTGTCGTCCCACGGCGGCGAGGGTCTCGCCTCGCCGGCGTCGCTCGCGTGGGAGGCGAAGGAAGCGGGACTCGACGGCGTCGTCGTCTCGGGCGAGGACGTCGCCGAGGTGCGTGGCGTGTGCGGCGAGGAGTTCTGTCTCGTCGTTCCGGGTATCCGGCCGACCGGAACGAACGGACACGATCAGGTGCGGGTGCTGACGCCGCGCGAAGCGATCGAACGAGGCGCCGACTACATCGTCGTGGGACGCACCGTCACGTCCGCAGAGGATCCCCTCGGGGCGGCGCGCGCCGTGATGCGCGAGCTGCACTGAACCCGCAGGTCACGACGCCCACAACGGTTTGTCCCGCCTCGAGACCCGTGCGTATACTCCCCGGCGTTCTCGCACCTTCCGTCGACCCGAAGGAGATCGTTGTGGCCCTTCCGACGCTCACACCCGAGCAGCGCGCCGACGCGCTCAAGAAGGCGGCAGCCGCCCGAAAGAAGCGCGCAGAGGTCAAGGGGGAGTTGAAGTCTGGCAAGCGCACGCTCGGTGATGTGCTGAAGAAGGCCGACAAGGACGACACCCTCGGCAAGATGAAGGTATCGACGGTCTTGGAATCGCTGCCGGGCGTGGGCAAGGTTCGCGCGCAGAAGATCATGGAAGAGCTCGACATCTCCGCCACGCGGCGCGTGCGGGGCCTCGGCAGCAAACAGCGGGAGCTGCTGTTGACGAAGTTCGGTTCGAAGTAGCGAGACGAGCGTGCGGCGAGGCACGCTGATCGTCCTCGCGGGCCCCTCCGGTGTCGGGAAGGGAAGCGTCGTGGAACGCCTCCTATCCCGCGACCCGGAGGGGCTCGCCTATTCCGTCTCCGTGACCAGCCGGCGACCGCGGCCCGGCGAAACCGACGGCGTCGACTACCACTTCGTCTCCGACGACGAGTTCGACCGGATGATCGACGATGGTGAGCTCCTGGAGTGGGCCGAGATCGTTGGCCACCGCTCGGGCACGCCCGCCGGGTTCGTCCGGGATGCTCGGGCGGCGGGGCGAGACGTCGTGCTCGAGCTCGACGTGAAGGGCGCGCAACAGGTGCGGGCGCACGAGCCCGAAGCGGTGCTCATCTTCCTGTTGCCCCCGTCGTTCGAAGAGCTCGAGGAGCGCCTGCGGGGGCGCGCGACGGAGGACGAGGCATCGATCGAGCGGCGCCTCGCGACCGCCCGCTGGGAGCTCCAACAGGAGGACGCGTTCGACGCCCGGGTTGTCAACGACGATCTCGACCGGGCCGTCGGGGAGGTCGCTGCTATCATCGAGGCGTCCCGGACCCGATGACCTGCTCGAACAGGGACAGGAGCCCACTTCGATGATCGAACCCAAGATCGACGACCTCCTCGCTGCCGTCGATTCCAAATACACCCTCGTGATCGTCTCGGCGAAGCGAGCCCGAGAGATCAACGCCTACTACAGCCAGCTCGGTGAGGGCCGCGGCGAGTTCGTGCCGCCCCTCGTGGAGACGGGTCTGCGCAACAAGCCGCTGTCGATCGCCCTCGAAGAGATCGCCGAGGGCAAGATCTCCTACGAACGCCCCGAGGAGATCGTCGAGGTCGACTGACGTGGCCGGCCTTCGCGGCCGCCGCGTGCTGTTGGGCGTCAGCGGCGGCATCGCCGCGTACAAGTCGGCGCTGCTCGCCCGGGCGTTGATGCAGGATGGGGCAACCGTGACCGCCGTCTTG